>RZZN01000246.1 GCA_009929855.1 Gammaproteobacteria bacterium | reverse complement strand
ATATTACATATCAAATCAATTTCAATTAAACCATCATTACTTACATTTAATATTGTTTGAGATTTATTTTGAGGGTCTTGTTTTAATTCTAAAATCTTAAATTGAATTCCATTTATTCTTAAATTTAATTCCTTTTGAATTACTATATTATTCATAGAATCATTGATAATCAAATTTAATTTATATTCGCCAGTATTTATCGATTTAGGAATTGAAAATGAGTTTTCTAAAGACTCACCTAAATTTAAATTATATGGATTTATTTGTGAAAATAAAATTATTTCATTTTGAACTAATTGAATTTCATAAAAAGCACTTGAATTCATTCCTGCAATATTTTCAATATTATAATCAACAGGCTGTAAGAAAACTTATCTTAAATTTAAATTAAATTTTTCCTTGCTAAAATATTTTTAGCAAAAAATGGCAAATATTGAAATATCAGAGTCTTTTTATTTCCATTTTTTTGATTTTTTTGAAAATTTTGCATAGCTTTCGCTATGACTAAATTATTTTTGTTAACATAATTTGCAATTTTTTTCAAATTATGACCAATACACATCAAGTTAAATTCTCCTTTTACTTTCCAGATGCTTCTAAGAAGAAAAGTTTTAATTCCTGTATTTTCTTTTAAATTACCAAATACAGGTTCAACAGTATACATTCTTTTTTTATATTCATTTTTTCCTTCTTTTGAAAGAAGTTTTAAAAGATTCAATAATTCTTCTTTTGAATATTTTATACTGATTTTTTCAAAATCAATTTCATTTTTCCTTCTATTTTTATCATCAATATATATATTGATTTCAGGATATAATTTTATAGCCATTTTTAATTCAGGAAAATATCCACAATCTCCCTTAATTGAGATAGGTTTGTAAGCTATTTCTTTAATAATTTTTTCAATAATATAAATTAATTCATGTTGATCATTACAATTTTCAGTTACATCATTTGTAACTATAAATTGTTCTTTTTCATCAACCGCAATTTGACAATTATAGGCTGGTTTTATTAAACCGTTTCTTTGTTTCATAAAATTAGCATCATTATCAGTCGAATTAATTTTTTGCTTTTGAATTTGTTTAAATTCATAATCGGTTAATTTACGATTTTTCTTATCCTCAATTTTAATTTCAGAAATTTCTTTTTTTTGCTGAAGTTTTTTTATTGCTTTTTCAATAGCAATTTTCCTTGATTTTGAAGATTGAAGTTTTTTTGGAATTTGATTTTTTTCCTCTAATTTATCTTCTTCTGCATCAATTTCTTGAGCTTTATCTAAAAGAGATGAAATCTCTTTTTCAGTTTTCTCGAGAAGTTTATTAAAATCTTCTTCCGTTTTAGATAATTTTGAAGAAGCATTTGCTTTAAGTTTACTTCCATCAATTGAAATATTTAAATTATGTATAGTAATTAGACCTAATTCATTTCCTAACATTACAATTTGAGTAAATAAAGTTTTTAATTCCTCTAGATTTTCTAAACGAAAATCAGAAATTCTATCGTGAGATGGATTTAATCCATCTGCTAAAAATTTAGTATCTAATCGTTCATAACAAGAATTGGAAATTTTTCTTGAAGAACAAATTCCAATTGAATAATGATAAAATAATAATCTTATCATCAGTTTAGGATGATAAGCATTTTGACCAATTTCACTATATTTTGAGATTATTGGTGAAATATCTAGCAGATCAACAACATCATAAATTATTTTTGCTAAATGTTTTTCAGGCAAATAATCTGAAGCTTTTTTTGGAATTAAAACTTCTTGTTTTGGAGATAAACCTTTTTTGAAATTCATAATTATTTTTAAAATTTAGAATTTATAAAATTATCTTTAGTTTTCTTACAGCCTGTCAAGAAAAGTATTTTATTTTAAAATACTTTTTTGACAGTGTATCGAAGCCATCAAAAGTCTTTTTTATTGGAAAGACTTTTGTGGGTGACTATAAACACTTTTTTAATACTGTATCTTATTTAGATAAATAATATAAAAAATAGGATTTCATAACAGATACTCTTTTTTATCTTGATTTAAC
>RZZN01000245.1 GCA_009929855.1 Gammaproteobacteria bacterium | reverse complement strand
TCCCGCACCAATAGCGCCCCGCCGCTCGTGCTCACGCCTGCAAGGAAGTCCCCGACGGCGTAGAACGCGGTCCCGGCGATGATCGCCTGTTGGTTGGCCATTTTATCGGCGGAGTCCGCCGGATAGGCCCCTTCGCGATCGGCCATCTCCGCGATCTTGTCGCGCGAGGCGTCGATCATGCCTTGCCCAAGGTCGCGTTCGGTGACGAGATCCAGTGCAATTGGGCCGTTCTCGATCAGTCCGGCGAGCTTTGCGACGCTGTAGCGGACCAGTGCAGGATCGGCCACATGCGGCATCTCGCGCATCTCCGAGTCCACCACCCCGGATGCCGTCGTCTCGACACCCTCCGCAACTGCGATCGACGCATCCAGGCGTTGCGCGAGGTGTTTTGCCTTGGTCTCGGCCGCCGCAAGCCCATTGATCAGCGCCTGACCGGGGTTGTCCGCCCGCTCGGCCATGCGTGCGCGGTAGTCCGCCACGCTGCGCAACGCCTTGATATAGCCGAGCACCTCCTTCTCGATCCGCGCCTTGTCGGTCAGTCCGGCGAGCGTCTTGGTCATGGTCTGGATCGTCGAGAGCGCGACGAACTGCGCCTGCCGGGTTGCGCGGATGCGGGTTGCGCGGTTCTTGGCATCCAGGTCCGCCTGCACGCGCGCTTGCGCCTCCGCGCCCTCGCCGCTGGCCTCGATCAGGGCGTCCATCTCGTCGCGGCTCAAACCGCCGGTGATCGCCACCGAGCCCGCGCCTTGTTTGACGACACTATCGATCCAATTGGATTTGACGTTCACCAAATTTCGCTTGGCGGTGTCGAAAGTGCCGTCGGCGTCGTAGTGGTAGATCGCCACTTTGACCGTTTTGTTGCCCTGTCGCGCGCCGCGTCCGTTGCGCTGCTCGATACTGTCCGGGGTCCAGCCGATCGTCAGATGGTGAATCGCCTGCGTGCCGCGCTGCAGATTGATGCCGACCTCGGCCTTTTTGTTGGCGATGATGACCTGATAGCCGTTATCCTCGCCGTGCGCGTTGAACTTGTTTTGCACGTCGATGATTTCATCCGGCGCGCCGTTCACTTTGCCGGTGATGATGGCGATCTTCCCGCTCGGGATCCCGGCGTGCTTGGACAACGCGCGCTTGATCTTGGAGAGCATCGGCAGGATGTCGCAGAACACGATTTGCTTGACGATCGGCGAGGGCTTGCCGTCCTCGTCCAGGCCCCGCGGCTGTGCGGCCTCGCGCCGGAAGTTCTCCAAGAGAGCAGCGAGCTTGGCCGGGATCGTGACATCCAAATCGAGCCCGATCTTCTCCGCGTATGCCTCGAATTTCAGTTGCGTCTCGGGGTTGATCGAGTCCAGGACGATGCGATCCTCCCCGAGCACGCGCGCGGAGACCAGAACCACGTCGATCTGGACCTTCGCATCCCCGTCCTTTTTGATTTTGAAGGAGACCCGATCCGGCGGGGTGTAGGCGGAGCGCTTCTCGCGGTCTTCCTTGATGTTGCGTCGCCCGATCTCGCGCGCGGCTTGCTCGGCCAGTGCGCGCTGCTCGGGCGGGAAGGTGTAGAAGGTCGCGCGCCCGTCCAGCTCGGGGTCGGCGATCAGCATCGTCATCTTGTTGATTAAGTTGAAGGGGTGCCCGATTAGCTCGACGGGTTCCCCGCTCTTCTCCATGACCGCATTTAGCGCCTCGTCCTCGTCGGGATCGGGCTGCTCCTTCTTGAGCATCTTCTTGGCCGCGCGATAGGCGAGCTTGTACTGATTCAGCAGCACCTTGGCGTTTTCGTCCAGTGCAACCGAGGTGGCTTGCTCGTCGCGCTCGGGAACCACAACCTGCTTGCCGACCGATTGCGCGTCCTCGATCACGGCGATGTCGTGCAGTGCCGCCCGCATAAACTCCAGGTTGTTCAGGCCGACGAAGACATCGCGCATCTTCTCTTTGCCGTCGATGCCGATGTCCAACTCCTGTGACTTCATGCAGACCGCCTCCATGAAGTCGTCCGCGCCCCCGATTCCGGCGAACGCCGTATTGATGCGTTCGTGGCCGGCGGCGAG
>RZZN01000101.1 GCA_009929855.1 Gammaproteobacteria bacterium | reverse complement strand
CAGGCGCATGGAGGCGTTGAGCTGGTCTGCTGGCGTTGGAAGATCCTCACTCGGGGCCTGGAGGCCCCGACTCCTCTGGATCCTGGAAGACCCGACTCCTCTGGGGTCCGCGGTCACCAGGGGAGTCGGGGCGTCCTCGCCCCGAGGATGAACCGTTGCGACACGGATCCCGAGGTCGCAGGCGCATGGAGGCGTTGAGCTGGTCTGCTGGCGTTGGAAGATCCTCACTCGGGGCCTGGAGGCCCCGACTCCTTTGGGGCCTGGAGGCCCCGACTCCTCTAGATCCTGGAAGACCCGACTCCTTTGGGGTCTGCGGCCACCAGGGGAGTCGGGGCGTCCTCGCCCCGAGTGTGGACAGGGTGACGAGGATTGCCGTAGGTTGGATGCCGCGGGTCAGAGCACTCGGCAGGCCGCGAGCACGACCTCGTTCTTGGTGCGCCCGGATGGCGTGCCTTGTTGCTCCATGGCTTGGATCACATCCATCCCATCGACCACCTTGCCGAAGACGACATGCTTGCCGTCCAGCCAGGCGGTCTCGGCAACCGTGATGAAGAATTGCGAGCCGTTGGTGTTCGGTCCCGCATTGGCCATCGAGAGGATGCCGGGGCCGGTGTGCTTGAGCTCGAAATTCTCGTCGTCGAAGCGCTCGCCATAGATGGATTCGCCGCCCGTGCCGTTGCCGCGGGTGAAGTCGCCACCTTGGATCATGAAGCCAGGGATGATGCGATGGAATGGACTACCGGCATAGGTCAGGGGCTTGCCGTTCGTTCCCATGCCCTTCTCGCCGGTGCAGAGGGCACGGAAGTTCTCGGCGGTCTTCGGCACGACATCGGCGAACAGCTCGATCGTGACGGTACCGGCCGGCTCCCCGCCGATGGTCACATCGATCGCGACCCTGGGGTTGTCGGCCAGGGCGGGTGTGGCGACGGCGGCGCAGAGTGCGGCGGCGAGATAGGCGGATGATTTGGACATGGTCAATTCCTTCCTCTGTGAGTGATCGAGTGATTGTTGAACTGATGGATCAATGGATTGATGGATCGCGTGGCGTGCAAGACGCAGCGCACGCGTCCTCACCCGGACACTGGCGGCTCGGTGGGGCTGCCCTGGAGCCCTTGCGGTGGCGGAAAGGCCTCGACCAGCTTGTCGGGCAATTCACCCCGACCGGCCTGATAGAGTGCCCCGGATTCGAGCATGATGGTCACCATGACGGCGAGCAACAATGGGAGGACGCCGATGCGTGCCCAAACCGCGCCCCCCATGTCCTGTGACTCCAGCTTGCGACGCTCCATCTCCTGCATCGCGGGGGGGAGTCGGCTGATCTGATCGTCGAGGTGTGACTCGTCCGGCTTGCCGAGCAACCCGATACTCAAGAGCACCGCGCTGACCAGATAGCCGATCAGGAGCAGCCGATAGCGCCCTTCCGCTAGGCGCCAGTGCGCGCGCGCGAACCAATGCAGTGCCTCTCCGCCGCGGCGTGACCTCAGCCAGGTCATCCCGATGATGAGGAGCGACACCAACAGCGGCACGCCAACCGCCGCCCATTTGAAGCGAGCGATCAGTGAGTCCGGCTGAGCCATCGAGCCAGCGAGCAAGGCACCCGCGATCAGCAGATTGAAGACGATCAGGTTGATCATGGCCAGCTCGTGTGGCGACTTGGCCTGACGACGGATGCGCTCATCGACGGCGAAGAACATGACTCTCTACTCCGCAACTAGGTTTCGAGACTGAAGTCAGCGAGGCGCGGCGACAAGGCTCAAGCACAGCGAGTCGCCGCTCCACGCCCTTGCCTCGTTCTCTCAAGGTGCCGAATGATATGGCCGGCTCAGCTCATGGACCGCCGCGACCAGTGCGGCGGCGTGCTCCGGATTCACGTCTGGCGTGATGCCGTGCCCGAGATTGAACACGTGCCCTGGTCCATGGCCATAGCTGGCGAGGACCCGGGCGACCTCCTCGCGGATGCGCTCAGGCGAGGCATAGAGTGCGCACGGATCCAGGTTGCCCTGGAGCGCGACGCGATCGCCGACGAGACGCCGCGCATCGGCCAAGTCGATGGTCCAATCCACGCCCAGACCATCACAGCCGGTGTCGGCCATGTGATGGAGCCATTGTCCACCATTCTTGGTGAAGAGGATCACCGGCACTCGCCGCCCCTCGGCTTCGCGCACCAGCCCCTCGACCACGCGCTGCATGTAGGCGAGCGAGAACTCACGATAGTTGCTCGGTGCCAGGACACCGCCCCAGGTGTCGAAGATCATGGTGGCCTGGGCGCCGCGCGCGATCTGCGCATTCAGATAGGCCGTCACCGCGTCCGCGGTCTTGGCCAGCAGGCGATGCAGTAGATCCGGGCGATCGAACATCATCCCCTTCACCTGCGAGAAATTCTTCGCGCCACCGCCCTCGACCATGTAGGTCGCCAAGGTCCAGGGGCTGCCGGAGAAACCGATCAGCGGAACTCGCCCGCCCAACGCCTGACGGATCGTCGACACCGCGTCCATGACGTATTTCAGCTCACCCTCGGGATCCGGAACCGCGATCCGCTCGACATCGGCCGGGGTGCGCACCGGTCTTTCGAAGTGTGGGCCCTCGCCCTCGGCGAAATAGAGTCCGAGCCCCATGGCGTCGGGCACCGTCAGGATGTCCGAGAAGAGGATCGCGGCATCGAGCGGGAAGCGCTCCAGAGGCTGCAGAGTCACCTCGCAGGCCAGCTCGGGGTTCTTGCACAGGTCCATGAAGCTGCCGGCCTTCGCCCGCGTGGCGCGGTACTCGGGGAGATAGCGCCCAGCCTGGCGCATCATCCAAACCGGTGTGTAGTCAACGGGTTCGCGCATGAGTGCGCGCAGAAAGGTGTCATTGTCGAGTGGCGTCATGAGGCAGTGCCCAGGCAGTCGTGGATGATGTGGTCGTGGATCGATCCAGCGTCATTCTACTACGCCTGAACGGGTCAGGGCTGGACCTGCGGGGGTGTGCTGTCGCGGACAATGGACAAGTCTGTTGACAACCGACCCCTGGGGGTTGTGGATAAGGTGTGGTGGATTTTGGGCAGTGTTTTCACACACTGCTTATGCACAGCTTCATCAGCCACCGGTGAACCAAGCAAACCATTTCAACCCTCTGATCTGAAGCAGCTTTCGTGAAAGGCTCAATGATCCACCGAGCTTATTGAGATTACAGATTTTAAATCTTCATCTTGATTTAATTGAGTCGGGCAGACCAAGCGCGATGTTCACTAAAAGTGTGCGTAATGCGGGCCGAGTATCGGTCACGCGACGTTTCAGGGTCTCTGGCTCGCGGTCGCCTTGCGGTCCATCGGCTGGGGATCGCTGGGGGCGTGTCGGCCGCTGGATCGATCGAGTGTGAGACGTATAAGTCTGTCGACAACCAGCCTCCGAGCCTGGTGGATAAGCTGTGCATGCTTTTGCGGCATGGATCGACACACTGGTTTTGCACAGCTTGAACAGCCATCCAACAACCAGCGGATGATGCATAAGCATTTGTTCATGAAAAAGATTCGAGATTCTTCACCGCATCCACAGGGCTTATCATCATCAATGTTCTTTCATTCAATCCATTTTTGATGAGAAGAAGCGCGACCTGATCAGGTGAAAGCCCCAATGCCCCTGACTGGCGTCGATCTCGCGTGCTCGCCATGGGTGTGACCTGGTCCCAAGGTCGATGCCAGTACCTGCTCAGCGAGTCTGGGGTGATAGAATCGACGCCATGGATGTGTCGAGCCTTCTTGAATCACTCAACGAAGCCCAGCGTGAGGCCGTCGCGGCCGAGCCGGGCAATCTGCTGGTCTTGGCCGGGGCCGGATCGGGCAAGACCCGTGTGTTGGTGCATCGCATCGCCTGGTTGATCCAGGTCGAGCGGGTGCCGCATTACGAGATCCTGGCGGTGACCTTCACCAACAAGGCCGCGCGCGAGATGCGTGGACGCATCGAGACCATGCTCGGCATGCCCATCGGTGGCATGTGGGTCGGGACCTTTCATGGTCTCGCGCATCGTTTTCTGCGTGCCCACTGGGACGATGCCCAGCTGCCACGCCAGTTTCAGATCCTGGATGCCGATGACCAATTTCGTCTGATCAAGCGAGTCATCAAGGACCTGAACCTGGACGACGCGCGGTGGGTGCCACGGCAGGTGCAGGGGTTCATCAATCGCCAGAAGGACGAGGGACTGCGACCCGGGCATCTGGATCACGCGGGCGATTTCTTCCTCGAGAAGATGGTCGAGATCTATCGCCAGTACGAGGATGAGCGCGTGCGCGCCGGCCTGCTCGACTTTGCCGATCTGCTGTTGCGCACCCTGGAACTGTTGCGCGAGCGCGCGGATCTGCTCGGTCATTATCGGCGTCGCTTCAGCCACATCCTGGTCGACGAGTTTCAGGATACCAACGCCATCCAGTATGCCTGGCTGCGTCTGCTCGCCGGATCCAACAACAATCTGTTTGCGGTCGGTGACGACGATCAGTCCATCTACGGCTGGCGTGGCGCGAAGGTGGAGAACATCCACTCCTTCCAGCGCGACTATCCAGACACGCGCATCGTGCGCCTGGAGCAGAACTATCGCTCGACCGGCAACATCCTGGCCGCGGCCAATGCCCTCATCGCCCATAACCCAACGCGTCTGGGCAAGCAGCTGTGGACGCACGGCAGCGAGGGCGAGTCGATCAAGCGCTACGTGGCCTTCAACGAGGTCGACGAGGCGCGCTTCGTCGTGGAGCGGATCCGTCGCTTGACTCAGGAGGGCGGCCACCGGCGCGATGAGTGCGCGATCCTCTATCGCACCACCGCGCAGTCGCGTCTGTTCGAGGAGTCATTGTTCCAGGCGCAGATCCCGTACCGCGTCTATGGTGGCCTCCGCTTCTTCGAGCGTGCCGAGATCCGCGATGTGCTGGCCTATCTGCGTCTGATCGCCAATCCGGATGACGATGCCGCGTTCGAGCGGGTGGTCAATACGCCCAATCGTGGGATCGGTCCGCGCACGCTCGAGCGATTGCGTGAGCAGGCGCGTGAGTGCCGGGTCTCGCTCTGGCAGACCGCTCGCGACATGCATGCCAGCGGTGCATTGGGCGCGCGTGGCGGTGGCGCACTGGGGGTCTTCCTCGATCTGATCGAGCTCCAGCGCCGCGCTGCCGCTGACCTCGCCCTGCCCGATCTGGTGACCGGCGTGATCGGCGCGGTGGGTCTGCGTGAGCTCTACAAGGCGAACAAGGACGGACGTGGCCAGGATCGGATCGAGAACCTCGAGCAGCTCATCGATACCGCGGCACGCTTCGAGCAGGAGCTCGAGCCGGAGGATTCGGATGATCCGCTCGCGAGCTTTCTGGCCCATGCCGCACTGGAGGCCGGCGAGACCCAGGCCGATGGCGACCTCGACAGTGTCCAGCTCATGACCTTGCACAGTGCCAAGGGGCTGGAGTTTCCGATCGTCTTCCTGGTCGGCCTGGAAGAAGGGCTGTTTCCGCACAGCCTCTCGCGCGAGGATCCGCATCGGCTCGAGGAGGAGCGTCGTCTGTGCTATGTCGGTATGACACGGGCGATGCGCGAGCTCTATCTGAGCCATGCCGAGAGCCGCCGCATCTATGGCCGCGAGGACAGCGCGGCGCCGTCACGGTTCTTCAACGAGATCCCGCTCGGTCTCATCGAGGACGTGCGCGCGCGTGGTGGCGGGAGGCGGAGCGCCCCCGCGCCCGTCGCGGAGTCGAACGGCCAGTCGATCCGGCTCGGCCAGCGGGTCGTCCATCCCAAGTTCGGCGAGGGCGTGGTCCTGGGTACCGAGGGTCGCGGGACCGCCACCCGGATCCAGATCAACTTCAAGGGGGTTGGCGCCAAATGGCTGGTCCTGTCCTATGCCCCATTGCAGCTCATCGATTGAGCCGCGCTGATCCATGCCTCGGCTCGCGCGTCATGTCGAGTGTGCGCGGCTCATCGGCCCCGACGGCAGGACCGCGCACACGCCACCGAATCGCTCCCGCATGCCCGCTGGCGGGTCAGGGATGGTGGCACGCCGATGGTCATGGATGGCGATCCGCGCGTGGCCTGGAGATCTCGAGTGTCCAGCGCGCGGCCCCGCGAGCACGCCCGCAAACCGAGCGGTGATCCGGTGCATCTCTGTACCCTGCACCCTGATCCCGGTACCCTGCATCACTCAACCCGATCAATCCAACCTGCGACCATGTCCCATACTGAAAGCTTCGAGGATCTCCTCAATCAATTCGATCAGACCCATCCCCAGGCCGGCGTGCGCGAGGCGTCGATCGGTGACAAGGTCAGCGGTGTCCTGGTGTCGATCGGCGAGGAATATGCCTTCGTCGATCTCGGCGGAAAATCAGAGGGGCGCATCGATATCGCGGCACTCAAGGATGCCGATGGGACGATCAAGTATGGTGTTGGTGACTCGATCGAGACCCAGGTCACTGGCAAGGACGAGGAGAATGGGACGCTCTTGCTCGGAACGCAGCAGGGCCATCGCTATCATGGCATCGAGGAGATCGAGCGCGCCTATCGTCAGGGCCTGCCTGTCCAGGGTCAGGTGAGCGCCGCGGTCAAGGGCGGGGTCGAGGTCCAGGTCGCTGGACTGCGGGCCTTCTGTCCGGCCTCGCAAGTGGATCTGAAATTCATCGAGGATCTTGCCGAGCTGGTTGGCCAGCGGCTCGATTTCCGCATCACCAAGCTCGAGGGCGGCCGGCGCCCGAATCTGGTGGTGTCGCGGCGGGCCTTGCTGGAGGAGGAGCAACGCCGCCTGGCCGAGCAGACCCGGGCCAATCTGCGCGAGGGCGCGGTCCTCAACGGGGTGGTCAGCTCACTGAAGGACTATGGCGCCTTCATCGATCTCGGTGGGGTCGAGGGCATGGTGCACATCAGCGAACTGGCCTTCGGTCACGTCAAGCATCCCAGCGAGATTCTGACCGTCGGCCAGCCGGTGGAGGTCGCGGTCCTGCGCATCGAGCCGCCGACTGGGCCGAAGGGGCGTGAAAAGATCGCGCTGTCGATCCGTGCGCTCGCCCGTGACCCTTGGCAGGATGTCGCGAGTCACTTTCCGGTGGGACAACGAGTCTCGGGCACGGTCAGCCGACTCCAGCCGTTCGGCGCCTTCGTCGAGCTGGCGCCCGGGATCGATGGTCTGCTCCACATCAGCGAATTGGGCGCCGGACGTCGGGTCAATCACCCGAGCGAGGTGCTCAGCATCGGTGAGCGGGTGGAGACGACCGTCCTCGGGATCGATCTGGAGCGTCGCCGAATCAGTCTCTCACTCGACGAGAGCAAGGGCATGGAAATGGCATCGATGACGACTGAAACAGCGTCTCGCGCTCCCGAGTCGGCCGAGAAGAGCATGGGTAGCTTCGGCGAGCTGTTGCGCGAGACGATGAGCAAGCGCCGCTGAAAAGGCGGCACGGGTCGAATCCGGATCGGGAGAGGGCTGGTATGCAACGGCGAGATTTCATCAAGGGGGCGGGCGTCGGCTCGCTGGGCCTCGGGGTGCTTGCTGGCGGAACGGCCCAGGCCAAGCCTCAGCACAGCTGGAAGATGATCACCGCTTGGCCCAAGAATTTTCCGGGACTCGGCGTCGGTGCGAACAACCTGGCGGCCTTGATCGGCGAGATGAGTGGCGGGCGCATCCAGGTCAAGGTCTATGCCGCGGGCGAGCTGGTCCCGGCCTTCGAGCTCTTCGATGCGGTCGCGCGCGGCACCGCCGAGATGGGTCATGGTGCCTCCTACTACTGGAAGGGCAAGAGCGCGGCCGCTCAGTTCTTCACCTCGGTGCCTTTCGGTCTCACCCCGATGGAGATCAATGGATGGCTCTACTATGGCGGTGGGATGGAGCTGTGGACCGAGCTCTATGCCGGATTTGGCCTCATCCCCGTCCCGACGGGCAATTCCGGGGTGCAGATGGGGGGATGGTTCAACAAGGAGATCAACTCGCTCGAGGATCTGAAGGGGCTCAAGATGCGGATCCCGGGCCTGGGTGGCGAGGTCTTGTCGAGGGCTGGTGGCACCCCGGTGAACCTGCCGGGCGGTGAGATCTTCACGGCACTGCAAACCGGTGCGATCGATGCCATCGAATGGGTCGGCCCCTACAATGATCTGGCCTTTGGGCTGCACAAGGTGGCCAAGTATTACTACTATCCAGGTTGGCACGAGCCGGGTAGCCTGCTGGAGACGATCATCAACAAGCAGGCCTACGAGGCTCTGTCGCCGGATCTACGCTCCATCGTCGTGAATGCATGCAAGGTGATCAGCCAGGATATCCTTGCGGAATACGCGGCTCGCGACCCGGTGGCCCTGCAAACGCTCCTCACCAAGCATGAGGTGCAGATCAGGCGCTTTCCAGATGAGGTCATCCACCGCCTGCGTGAGCTGTCCGAAGAGGTCTTGGCCGAGCTCGCACGTCAGGACGAGGCCGCCGCCAAGGTCTATAGCTCATTCCAGAAATTTCTGACACAGAGCAAGGAATGGAGCAAGCTCTCAGAGATGGCCTATCTCGAGGCGCGCGACCTCGGATGACCGATGGCCCGGACCTCGGGTGTGCACCGCCGCTGTCGATCTATGTGCACTTGCCCTGGTGTGTCAGCAAGTGTCCCTACTGTGATTTCAATTCGCACGCCACGAGCGATCCGCCGTTTGCGTCCTATGTGACACGGCTTCTGGTTGATCTGGACCAGGAGCTCGAACAGCCCGCCGCGCGCCGTCCCATCGTCTCGATCTATCTCGGCGGCGGGACGCCGAGTCTCTTCCCGGGCACTGAGATCGAGCGGCTGCTCGCGGGGATCCGCGCGCGTGTCGATCTGGTCGGTGCGGCCGAGATCACGCTCGAGGCCAATCCAGGGACGGGTGATGCGCGCCGTTTCGAGGCCTATCGACGGGCCGGGATCAACCGGCTCTCGCTCGGCGTGCAGAGTCTCGCGGCACGCCGACTCAGTGCACTGGGTCGAATCCATGATCCGCATGATGTCGTCGAGACGGTGCGGCTGGTCCGCTCACTCGGTTTCGACAATCTCAACCTGGATCTCATGTTCGGCCTCCCCGAGCAGGATCTCGCGGCGGCGGCACTTGATCTGGAGCATGCCATCGCACTGGCGCCCGAGCATCTCTCCTATTACCAGTTGACGCTTGAACCGGGCACGGTCTTCGCCGCGCATCCCCCGCCGCTGCCCGATCCGGATCTCGTAGCAGAGATGGGCGAGCAGGGCCTCGAACATCTGACACGAGCAGGTTACGGGCAATATGAGGTCTCGGCCCATGCGCGCACGGGTCGGCGTTGCCGGCACAACCTCAACTATTGGCAGTTCGGCGATTATCTCGGCATCGGCGCGGGCGCCCATGGCAAGCTCACACACTCATGTGATGCCGACACGCCATGGCGGGTCCGACGCACCGTCAAGCGGCGCCAACCCACCGCCTATCTGGAGGCGCCTCCGGATGCGCTGATCGCACGGCGAGACGATCTGAACGAGCCTGATCTGATCTTCGAGCTGGTGCTCAATGCGTTGCGTTTGACCGATGGATTCGCCCTGGACCTGGTGAAGCGCACCACCGGGCTGTCCTGGTCAAGGCTCGCCGCCATCGCCACCAGTGCCGAGCAGGATGGCTTGCTCTTGGTGCTTGACGGCCAAGTCAGGCCCACCGCCGTCGGTCGACGTTTCCTCGACGACCTGATCGGGCGCTTCCTGCCGGAAGCCTGATCACTCCGTCCTTTGAGCAGTCCACGCCCCCTGATGTCAGCGGAGCCTCAAGGTCCCAAAGGAGTCGGGGCCTCCAGGCCCCGAGTCAGGATCTTCAAGCGCCAACAGGCTAGGCCATCAGGCCAGCATGCCCCCATGCACGCTCTGCCTCGGGATCCGCGTCGCGACTGTCCTTCCTCGGGGCGAGGACGCCCCGACTCCCCTGGTGACCGCAGA
>RZZN01000035.1 GCA_009929855.1 Gammaproteobacteria bacterium | reverse complement strand
CCATCTCAGTGAAGGTGGCCAGGACTATGATGTCATGGGCTGGAGCCAGCACGACATCATCGGCGACGTCCTCGACCAATACGAGCGACACATGCACTTTCTGCAGACGGTGCGCTGAGCGGTGCGACGGCCCGGGATCCGGGTCTCGGCTCGCGGTCGCGACAGGCGGCCGAGGCCGCGGCTCGGACGGGGCTCATCGAGCCCTGTTTCTCTGGGTTTCTATGACATGGAAATGTACGCGGATCAATGATCCCAAAAAAAGCCGTTATCACGCAAAGACGCAAAGATTTTTCAATCAGTGAGCAGAGCCATGCCGTTCACCTGACCGGTGAGTATCTTCACTGACTCAAGATTCTGTATTCTTTGCGATCTTGGCGTCTTTGCGTGAGTCAATCGCCGGATTTAGGATGATCTGTTGCCCACTGATACGAGATGGTGGGTGACTGATCACGAGATCAATGGCTGCGTGTGAAACGCGACTGGCGTGTCATCAAGCCTTCGATGCGTTGACGGATATCCCGTAGGCTGAGCCGCCCGACCGGTTGGCGACTGGCCGCGCGGGCGGCATCCGCCGCATCGACCCGCTCCTTGACGATACGGGCGAGTCGCTCGGCAAGCTCGGGGCGCTTGACCAGGAGCGCGCGCACGCAGTCGAGATCGATGCGGATGAGCGTGACGTCGGTCTTGGCCCGCAGCTCCAGGAATGAGGGCTCGTTGGCCAGCATCGAGGTGATCCCGAGATGACTCCCCGGTCCCAGGATCTCGGTCACCTTGCGGGTGCGATCTGGCAGGGTGATGGCCGCCTCCACCAGGCCACCGACGATGACATGGAAGGCATCGCTCGGCGCGCCCTCGGCGATGATGATATGTCCGCTGTCGAAGTGGCAGTAGGCGCCGCGCGCGGCGACCTGCTCGAGCTCATCCTGGGTGAGGTAGCCCGCCACATCCAGGCTCTTGAGCGCGAGCAGGATGGTCGGGGGCTCGGCCACGACGCTCGGGGCGCGCCGCGTGCGGATCTCGTGCACCTCGGGGGCCAAGGTGATCCCGGCGCGTTGCAAGGCCCAGTGGATCTCGCGAAACAGCTCCTCGCGCCCGCGAAAGACCGCCGGGTAGTTCTTCAGGTGGACCCAGACCATGTATTGGTAGGGGAGTGTCGTGGCATCGGCGAGCCGCACGATGGGGTTGGGGAACTTGAGCACGCTCTCGCAACGCAGCGCCGCGTCGAGGATGAGCGCGGTGGCGAAGCGCGGATCGACCTCCGCCGGGATCCGCACGAAGAACCAGGGCGCGTACAGATGCTGATCGTCATGCAGATTCTTCAGCGACTCGCCCGCCATCTTCGAGTTCGGGATGACATGGGTCGCATTGTCCCAGCCGCGCAGACGAGTCGCACGCCAATTCAGATCGATCACCTGACCCACAGTGCCATCGCGCAGCTCGACCCAGTCACCCATCTTGAAGGGTCGCTCGATCCCCAGCGCGATGCCCGAGAAGAGATCGCCGAGCGTGCGCTGCAAGGCAAGCCCCAGGACCGCCGCCGCGACGCCGGTGGAGAGCCAGATCCCGGCGAATGAATAGCCGCGCTGCCAGAAGAAGAGCGCGAGACCGACCAGCATCAGTGTTCCATAGATGAGCCCCAGCACCAGCTTCGGCACCCGCTCGGGGAGGTCAGTCTCGGCGCGGCGCACCAACACCAGCTCGACCAGGCGCGCCAAGAGCCAGGCACCGATCAGATAGCCGGCCACCAGGGTCGCGGTTTGGAATGGCCCGATCAGATCATCCCACCCCAGCCGGTTCAAGCCGACCGAGAGCAAACCACCCACGAGCAGCAAGACGACTGGGAAGAGGATCAGGTCGGCGACCGCGACCGCAATGGGCAGACGCGCCGCGATCCAGCGTCCGAACAAGACGCCTGAGCCCAGACGCCAGAGCAGGATGAGTACGAGCGCGCCGAGCAAGAGGTGCCAATAGCGGGGCGCGATCTCTTCGAGGACGATCATGATCGAGGATCATAAGGGCCAAACGCGGTCCTGTTAAGAGGCGGGGATCAGCGCTGGCCGATCGAGTCTTCAGGTCACAGGCGGCGCCTCATCGAGATCACCTGGGCCATGGTGCGTGCGCCCCGCCGGCGGCACAGGTGATGGCCGAGGTCGCGGACTTGGTCGGCGACACCCCAGTGGTGGCGCACAATGCCGCCTTCGATCGCATTCCCGGCTGATCGTCGAAGGGGCGCATGAGTGCTCTGCGTCTGGATCTGCGCCGTGAAGGCTCTGCCTCGGGGACTGGAGGCTCCGATTCCTCTGATGAGAGACTCGGATTCACAGCGGAGTCGGATCCGATCCGCAGGACTGAGCTAGACTAAAGGCGACCGAGGATCACCATTGACCAATGCGGGGTCAACGCCCATGAGTCTCTATCAGGCCGAGCTACGCGTTCCGCGGCGGATGGCGAGCTTCCATGCCGTCCAAGGTTTCATCGCCGGGGTCTGCGAAAGTCTGGCCGTGCCCTCCAAGGAGCGCTATGCCCTCGAGTTGGCGATCGAGGAAGGGATGACCCAACTCTTCGCGCAGTCGGGGGGGCAGGATCCCGACGAGCTGTTGCGCATTCGCATCCAGCTCGAGAACGACGAGGCCCGGGTCACCGTGCTCGCGCCAGGCCGACCACTGGATGTCCGTCACTTGCCGGTCTATTCGCCCGCGGCGGCGCGCGCCGGTCTCGATGGGATCGAGGGCTTTCTGATGGGCTGGGTCGCCGACAGCATCCAGTGGCGCTATGTCGAGAAGGAAGGGCAGGAGCTGACGATGATCAAGCGACTGCCCTCGCCGATCCTGGAGCAGTATGTGCTCGCCTTGCCCGAGCAGGCTCCGGCGTTGGCCCCGGTCGGCGAGATCAGCTATCGCGCCTTGGACACCGAGCAGGAGGCCCTGGCGGTCTCGGTCTGCGCCTATGACATCTATCGCTATGCCTACAAGGACGTCATCTATCATCCGGGCGAGCTCCTGGCGCGCAACCGCTCGGGCCTGATGCGCTCTTGGATCGCCATCGATGAGGCGGGCACCGTGCTGGGTCACTATGCGCTCATCAAGATGCATCTCGCTGATCGCATCGCCGAGATGGGCGCCGCCTTCGTCCGTCCCGAGGCACGCGGCGGAGGGGTGTTCGCGCGTCTCTGCGAGGTCGCCCATGCGGCCGCCCGCGCGCTGCCGCTCGCCGGACTCTTTTCGCTCTCGGTGACCAATCATCTGGCCACCCAGAAGACCAGCGAGCGGATGGGTCGGCGGACCGTCGGACTCATGCTGGCCTCGTCTCCCGCGATCTTCGTGGAGGGCGCGCGTCCCGGCGAGCGCATCACCACCGCGCTCAACTATCAGTCACTCGCCCCGCGCGCGTCGCGCCTGCTCTATCTGCCCGCGGTCTATCAGGAGCAGCTGATCCAGTCCTACGGCTGGCTCGGCTTGAGCATCAGGGCAGCGAGCCCACCGGCGACCCTCCCGCCGGGTCGGGCGACCTGCGACCGTGATCTCACCTGGAACCGCGCGGTCATCGAGGTCACTGGTGGACTGGAGGCGGCCTACAAGCTGCGTGCCTACACCGAGCTGCTGCTCGAGCAGGGCGTGGCGAGCATCCTGCTGCGAATCGACCTGGAGGATCCGGGCGCCCCCCTGCTGACCGAGCAGGCCCGCTCGCTCGGCTTTTGCTATGCCGGGATCCTCCCCGAGAGCCTGGGCGATGGCCACGACGCGCTGATTCTTCAGTTGCTCAACGGGGTCAGGCTCGACCCTGCCGAGATCCTGTTGCACATGGACTCGGCCAAGCAGATCCTGGCCTGGATCCAGGACGAGGCGCCGGGGCTCTTTCAGGCCGCGCAGACGTAGCGCCGGGCAGCGCGCTCACCGCGTCTGTGCGCCCGAGACCTTCGCGAGCCTGCCAGGTCACTCCAGGAAGGGGGGCGAGTCGTGTCCCTCGATGATCTTGCGCTTGCCCTCGAGGATGAAGGTGATGGCACGTTTGAGGTCGGCGAGCCGGACCACCTGCTCGGCGCCTTGGCGCATGGCGGCATAGGAGGCGGCGAGCAAGACGGCGTTCTGGATGTCGCCCCCGGCCGCGCCCTCCGAGTCGATCGCCAGTGCGGTGAAATCGACATCCGCGTCCAGCGGTAATTGGGGGGGGATGTGGCCACGCCAGATGCGCTCGCGCTGCTCGGCGGCGGGCAGTCTGAATTCGACATGGGCGAGCATGCGGCGCAGGAAGGCGGTGTCGTAGTTCTTGACCAGGTTCGAGGCGAAGATCACCGCGCCATTGAAGTTGTCGAGCTCGATCAGGGTGGTGCTGCGCGCGACATTGATGCTGTTGTCGGCGGATTGGGAGACATTGACGAGTCGCTTGCCGAGGATCGAGTCGGCCTCGTCGAAGAAGAGCAGCGCGCCGGTCGCGCTGGCCTTGGTGAAGGCGGCCTGGATGTTCTTCGGGGTCTCGCCGACATACTTGGATTCGAGCTCGGCATAGCTGATGCGCAGGATCCGCTTGCCGAGCAGATCGGCGATGGCGTCGGCGGCCAGGGTCTTGCCGGTGCCGGGGGGGCCGTAGAAGTTGAGCGCGACCCGCCGTCCGGTGCGGGCGACCGCGCAGAGATTCCAGGTCTCGTAGAGCAGGTCCTGCGAGATGAGTACGTTGGTCGCCTCGCGGATGCTCTCGAGTGTCTGATGATCGAGCACCAGCTGCTCGAGCGTATGACGCGGCTCGACCGGGTCGATCCCCTCCAGTCGCGGCGGCTCCTCCTCCGGCGGCTCACGCGCCGGTGCCGGTGCCGGTGCCGGCGCCGGCGCCGATGCTGGGGTGGGCGTGACATGGTGCGGGGCTGTGACCCGCGCCGGCCCTAGGCTGCTGGTGAGGGCTCCAGCGTAGGGGTGCTCGAGCGTGGTCTTGGTTGGATTGAAGTCGACCCGGATCTTGGGCTTTTCCAACAGACCCGGAAACTCGCTGCCTTCCAGGAGCTGGACGAGTCGCTTGAGAAAGAGATTGGAGGCTGCCGGCTCGACCTCGACCGAGGTGTCTCGTCCCTGCTCCAGACAGCTCGGGCAATAGAGCAGCGGGGCGCCGACGACCTCGATGAAGTAATGACCGAGATTGCTCTTCTTGCCGTGGTGCGAGAGCACCAGTGCCGCGCCGTGGATCGGACAGGTGGGAGTCTTGCGCAGCAGCGTCATGCAGCATCCGTCGTGGTGGTGTACTTGGCCGAGGCCGGGCCATCCGCGCCAGCGTCGAGCGCTGAACAGACCGCGGATGGCTCGCCGCGGTGGGTCTGGGGTGTCGGATGCACGCTAGAAGACGAGGTTCAACATGATCAAGGCCACGATCAGGAAGAGGATCGTCATGATGCCTCCCGCGCGCATGAAGTCGGCGACCCGATAACCGCCGGGCCCCATGATGAGGGCATTGACCTGATGGGTCGGCAGGAAGAATGAGTTCGAGGTCGCGATGGCGACGGTCAAGGCGAAGATGGCGGGGTCGGCACCCACGCCCAGGGCCATGTTGACCGCGAGCGGCACCAGCAGGACGGTGGCGCCGACGTTGGACATCACCAGCGTGAAGGCGGTGGCGAGCGCCGCCAGCGCGGCCTGGACGACCCAGACCGGGACATCCCCGAGCGCTGCGAGTGTCTGTTGGGCGATCCAGGCCGCGGTGCCGCTCGCTTCCACCGCGAGCCCGAGCGGGATCAGGGAGGCCAGCAGGAAAACGGTCTTCCAGCTCACCGCTTGATAGGCCTCCTCGATCGAGAGCACTCCGGTGAGGATCATCCCCAGCGCGCCGGTCAGCAAGGCGATCGACAGACGCAGGTCGGTGAAGAGCACCAGGGTCAGTGTGATTGCGAAGAAGATGATCGCCGCCGGCACCTTGTGAGGGCGCAGCTCTTCGTGCGGGTATTCGGTGGTGACGACGACGAAGTTGCGGTCCTGCCCCAAGCGGGTCAGGTCCGTCCAAGTGGTGTGGACGACGAGTGCGTCACCAGCGACGAAGGGCGTATTGCGCACCCCGCCCTGACTGTAGGTGATCTGGGTTCCGCCCCGGTGGATGGCGAGCAGCGAGAGTCCGTAGGTCTTGCGCAACCAGACGTCGCGCGCGGTCTTGCCGATCAGGCTGGAGCCAGGCGGGATGACGATCTCGGCGATTCCGGCCTTGGTCTTGGCCATGGCCTCGGCGAAGAGATCCAGCTCGGGCTTGACATCGACCGCGTTGGCCGCGGCGAAGCGGGTGAGTGCCTCATCGCTGCCGAGCAGTCCCAGCGTGGTCCCGGCGGCCATGCCGAGCGAGCGGTCGACACCCTCGGCGCCCACCCGCAGGCCATCGCCCTTCTCGATGGCGACCACCCGGATCTGCCAGGTCCTTTCAAGCTCATCGACGTTCATGCCGATCAGCGGGCTGTCCGCGCGCAACCTGACCTCGCGCAGATCGAACGAGGAGAGTCCGTAGATCTCGGCGAGATACCGACTGGTGTCGCTCCCGCTGAGCATCTCACTGGCACGGGCGGGCAGGATCAGACGTCCGGCCAGCACGAAATAGATGATCCCGGTGGCGAGCAGGGCGAGTCCGATCGGGGTGACGTCGAAGAGCTGGAAGGTCTCCATCGGGGTCACGTCCGAGGGGAGCGCCCGATTGGAGGTCAGGATGAGGTCGTTGAGCAGGATCAGTGGGCTGGACCCGACCATGGTGATGGTGCCCCCCAGGATGGCGCAGAACCCCATCGGCATGAGCAGGCGTGACATCGGCAGCCCGGTGCGCGCCGAGATGCGGCTGACCACTGGCAGGAAGAGCGCGGCCGCGCCGACATTCTGCATGAAGCTGGAGATCCCGCCGACGGTCCCCGAGATCAGCGGGATGATGCGTGCCTCGGTGGTGCCGCCGATGCGCATGATGAAGCCGGCCACGCGGGTCATGATGCCGGTCTTATCCAGGCCGGCGCCGATGATCATGACCGCGATGATCGAGATGACGGCGTTGCTTGCGAAGCCGTCGAACAGATGCTCGACCGGCACCAGGCCCTGCGCCAGCCCCATCCAGGGAGCCAGTAGGCTGGTGAGCCCGAGCAAGACCATGACGCTGATCGCCGCGACATCCACCGTGACCGCCTCGGAGGCGAACAGGAAGACGGTGAGCAGCAGGAACCCCATGACCCAGGCGATCTCAGTGCTTGGCACGACCCCGGCCAGATAGATGCCGACGATGGCGAAGAAGAGCGCGGTCAGATCCCGTTTTGTCAGAGTGCGAATGGCGTTGAGCATATGGTGGTCCTTGTCATGACCAAAGAGGGGGACTTGCGAGTGGAATATGATAACCAAATCACACCCCCTCGTGCCGCCCGACCTGGCACGCGGGGTAGCGCTAGCGATCAGTGTCACTCGCTGCTAGTCTCTACGTCTTCAATCCCAGATTCTCTCCACTGCTCGATTGCGCCCGGAGCCTCGCACATGACGCCCTTCAGCTCGCGCATCCTGCTCGCCATGGCCGGGCTCTTCGGCTCGGTCGCCGCCGCGGCACCCTTGGTCAGCGTCACCGATGAGCTGCAGCGTTTGATGGACCAGCATGCCTTCGAGGTCCGCGGGATCGAGCAGACCCAGGATGCGCTGGGACGCTCCGAGGGCGATGCGCTGGTGCCGCGTCTGCGCGCGCTGCTCGACGGTTTCGATCATGTGATCGTGCAGAGCGCCTCGGGCGGGGTGGAGCGTGTCATCATCCTCGGCGAGAAGGTGGCCGTGGTGGCGCCAGTACCCAGCCTGGACCCCATGGCGGGGGCCGAAGCGGGCTCGGGCACTGACCCGATCGTCTTGCCGACCCGTCGCCAGGGTGCCTCGCACCTGGTGGGCGTGGGACTGGAGGGACCCGACGGCAAGCGACTCGAACAGGCATTGCTGATCGACACGGGGGCGGATCGGGTCGTCCTGCCCGAGTCGCTCATCGCCAGCTTGGGGCTGTCACCGGAGCGGCTCGAGGTGCATCCGGTGCAGACCGCCAACGGTATCGTCGAGGCGCGCATCGGCACGCTCGATGGGGTCTGGTTGGCCGAGCAGCGCGTCAGTGATGTCGCCGTCGCCTTCATCGCCGACGAGCGACTCGGCGGCAATGCGCTGCTCGGCATGAGTGTCCTTGGTCGCTATGTGGTGACCATCGACGATGAGCACGGTCAGGTGCTGCTCAAACAACGCTGAGCGCGCCATGAGCATGCGCCCATCGAGCTTGGCCCCGCGCGGTTAGGGATGCGTCACCACCGACTCACCGACTGGCTGATGCTGCTGTCGCTGGCCTTGATCTGGGGCAGCTCCTTTCTGCTGACCAAGATCGCGGTGGCCAGTCTGGCGCCCGATCTGGTGGTGGCGGGGCGCTTGCTGGTGGCCGCGCTCATCCTGGCTCCGCTCGCTTGGCTGATCGCCGAGCGTCCAGCGGGCGGGGCGCGGCTCTGGATCTTCTACCTGTTGATCGCGATCTTCGGCAATGTGCTGCCCTTCTTTCTGATCGCCTGGGGCCAGACCGCGATCGACAGCGGTCTGGCCGGGATCCTGATGGCGATCATGCCACTGGCCACATTGGGATTGGCCCATTTTCTGGTGCCTGGCGAGCGCATGACACCGCCCCGGCTTGTTGGGTTCCTGATCGGTTTCGTCGGGGTCGTGGTGCTCATGGGGCCGGACGCACTCGCCGGCCTCGGCAATGGCGATGGACGCCTGCTCCACATGCTGGCGGTTCTGGGCGGGGCACTGTCCTATGGTGTGTCAGCGATCCTCGCGCGGCTGCGCCCGGCGAGCGATGCCTACTTCAGCGCGGCCTCGACAGTGACGATCGCCCTGACGCTGGGGCTGGTGGTGCTCGGGCTGGGTGGTGGGCTGTCCGTGCAGGCGGTGCCGAGCGGCGCGGGGCTCCTCGCGGTCATCCTGCTCGGCATGGTCTCCACCGCGTTGGCGACCATCATCTATTTCCATCTGGTGCGCTCGGCCGGTCCCTCGTTCCTCGCTCAGCTCAACTATCTGATCCCGCTGTGGGCGGTGCTGGTCGGGGTGATCTTTCTCGGCGAGCAGCCCGAGCTCAATCATCTCTACGGGCTCGCACTCATCCTCGGCGGGATCCTGGTGACCCATGCGCGCTGGCATGGGCGCGCGGCTCACTCGAAGAGATCGCGCAAGGCCTTGGCGAAACGCTTGTAGGCGTCCCAGCCGTCCTTGTCCATGACCTGATCGATCACCCAGCGGTTCTCCTCGGTGTCGCCCATGAGCGCTTGGATCTCGAAGCCGAGATGTCGCAGGAAGGCGTAGCTCGGGCCGTCGTCGGCAAGCTGAAACTCGGCATAGTCATCCGCGCGGGTGTTGAGTCGCGCCACGAACGCGGCGCCATACTCACCCGGTCCGAGCAGATCCTGGGCATTGTCCTGGACATGCTCGATGAGCTTCTTCGCAAGTGTGGTGATGAGTGTGCGACGCTCGTCCTCGCCGAGCCGCTCATGGGCCAAGCGGTCGGCGATCTGGATCAGGAACACCAGATATTCCTCGATCACGTCCAGGCGCTGGCGATCGTCGACATAGACGAAACGCTCGCAATGGAGCGTGATCGCCTTGTCGACGGCGATGCGCCACGCAATGAAGGCGAGCGCGCTCGCGATCTCGGGCAGCGCACGCTGCCGCTCGTCGTTCCACCAATGACTCTTGATACGTATGGCCACCCGTGCATGCTCCTGGTCTCGAACCGGGCGGCGCCTCACGTCGCCCTGGGCGTGAAGTAGAGCCGGGGGCGGCGCGCTTCAACCTCGCGCGCCTGCGCGGCAGGCACCTGTTGGATCAGGGTGCCGGTCGATAGCGGTCGAGATGCCAGGTATGCAGCGGGCGCGCGCAGGGCGGCTCCGCGGTCTCGCTCAGTGGCTGGCCGGGGCAATCGTGGAGCGTGCGGCGCTGCTCGAGGCGCCAACCCGCGAGCGCCGGCGCCTGAGCGCGACTCGAGACCAGCCAGACGGGTTGGGTGAGCGCCGCCGGATCGATCCGTGGCGCGATCACCCCTCGCAGATATTCGGATGGACGGGTGAGGTCGGGCCATTGCGAGATGGTCGGGTCGCCGCTGTAGAACCTGAGCATGGCGGTGGTTTGGTAGCGATCGGCATGCACCGGCGCGTCGAGTCGCGCGATGACCTCGGCCAGCTCGCGGAAGCCATGGGTCTCGCGCAGGATGCGGTTGTGAGCGTCCGGCAGCGGCAGGATCGCGGTCGCGGCATGCAGCGCGTAGAGCGTCATGAGCAGCAGGTTGGTCAGCGCGGCCGCGACGACCCAGCGGCGCAGTCCGCGCAGCAGGCGCGCGGCCAAGGGGGCGGCGGCGAGCAGATACATGCCGGGCCAATTCGGCTCGACCTCGCTGGTGGCGGCGACCAGGGCGAAGAACCCGAGCGGAAAGAGCGTCGCGGCCCACAGCAGCGGACGTGCGTGCTCGACCAGCGTCGGCGCGCCCGCGCGCCGCGTGCGCGCCGTCCAGGGCGCGAGCAGCAGCGGGACGGCCAACAGACCCCAGAAGGCGAGCTGTGTCCCCAGATAGCCCGCGACACTCGCGAGCCGCTCGCCGACCGAGTCTGGGCCGACCGACGCGATCGTCGCGGACGCGCCGACCGGGAGCGCGCCGACCTCGGTCGAGAAGCCGTGGCCGAATTGAAACCGCATGGTCAGCCATTCGTTCTGACTGTTCCAGAGGATGTTGGGCGCGAAGACGAGCAGCGCCACGAGCGCGCCCAGATAGGGCCAGGGGGTGCGCAGCGCGCGCGGATCGGCGCGCAGGATGGCCCACAGCAGGACCGGCCCGATCAGGATCATGGTGTATTTGCCGAGCAGCCCGAGACCCACCGCCGCGCCCGCGCTCAGCCAGCGTCGCCGCTGACCGGTGAGCGCGCGCTCGGCTTCATGCAGGGCGAGCGCCCAGGCCAGCGCCAATGGGGTATCGGGGGTGGCGATGACCCCGCCGGCCAGTCCCGGCAGGGTCGCGCAGAGCAGGATCAGCGCCAGCGCCAGGTCGCGGGTCGTGACGAGTCCGCAGTGACTGTAGAAACGCACGAGCACGAGCAGGGTGAGCATGCCGGCGAGCAGGGTGCCGAGTCTGGCCGCGAGCGCCGAGCCAGGCGCGAGCCAGGTGCCGATACCGAGCCAGGCCACGCCGGGCGGATGGTCGAAATAACCCAGGCTGAGCCGGCCGGCCCAGTCGAAATAATAGGCCTCGTCCTGGGTGACCGGCAGCAACGCGGCGATCAGCAGACGCCAGAGGGCGATCGCCACCAGCAGGGCCAGCAGCAGCGCCCAGCCCTGACGTGGGCTCGAGGCCGCCAATGCGCGCGAGTCGAGATGAGGCCAGGTCACGACGGATTCAGCCTGCGGATATGGGATAATGCTCCATCGGCGGGATGATACGGCTTCGCTGCGCATCCCGACCAGTCATCCCTCCGATCGATTGCGAGCCCATGTCACAGACCATCCCCGATCCGCCTTCCGCGCGCCGCTGTCCGCCACCCGAGCTTGCGGTCATCGTTCCCACCTATCAGGAGGCGGAGATGGTGGAGGAGGTCGTGCGCCGGATCGGCGCGGCCTTGGGGGCGATCGACTGGGAGCTGATCTTCGTCGACGACGACTCGCCCGATGGCACCGCGGAGCGGGCGCGGGCCATTGCGCGACGCGATCCACGCGTGCGGGTGGTGCAGCGCATCGGACGGCGCGGACTGTCCTCGGCCTGCATCGAGGGCATGATGGCGACCGCGGCGCCCTTCGTGGCGGTGATCGATGGCGACCTCCAGCACGATGAGACACTCCTGCCCGAGATGCTGCGCACCCTGGTGGATGAGGATCTGGACATCGTCATCGGCAGCCGTTACGTCGCCGGGGGCGCGCTCGGTGGCTGGAGCGAGCGGCGTCGTGCCATGAGTCGCCTGGCGACCCGGCTTGGCCAGTGGCTCATCCATGCCGATCTCGAGGATCCGATGAGCGGCTTCTTCCTGACCCGTGCCACGGTCGTGCAGGAGTCTGTGCGACGGCTCAGTGGCGTCGGCTTCAAGATCCTGCTGGATCTGTTTTCAGCCGCCGGGCGTCCACTGCGCTTTCGCGAGCTGCCCTATACCTTTCGCACGCGCGCGGCCGGGTCCAGCAAGCTCGACAATGCCGCGCTCTGGGAATATCTGCTGATGCTGACCCAGAAGGTGATCGGGCCAGTCATCCCGGTGCGTTTCATCGCCTTTTCGGCGATCGGCGGATTCGGTGTCTTCGTCCACATGGCGGTGCTCTGGCCCTTGCTCGGCCTGTTGGGTACTGGGGCCTTCCTGCTGAGTCAATCCGTCGCGACCCTGGTCGCCATGACCAGTAATTTTCTGCTGAACAATCTGCTCACCTATCGGGACATGCGCCTGCGTGGCAAGGCGCTGATCCGCGGCTGGCTGTCATTCGTACTGGTGTGCAGCGTGGGCGCGCTGGCCAATGTCGGGATCGCCGACTATCTGTTTCGCGGGGGGCACTCGGGTTGGTTTCTCTCAGCCTTGGCGGGGATCCTGGTCGGGGCGGTCTGGAACTACGCGGTCACGGCCGTCTACACTTGGAAACGGCCGCGCGCCGACTGATCACCCGAGCCGCCGATGACTGACCTGCCGTCGCTTTTCGATCCCGATCTGATCCTCGATGAGATCGACCCGGATGCCGTGGCCCGAGGACGGCGCTACCAGCGTGAGCGGCGCGTGCTCAGCGCCGACTATGATCCGCGCAGCGGATTGGTGAGCGGTCGGGTCCGCGGCTCGGCAGGACGGGTCTATCAGTGCCTGATCAAGGTGGTCGAGGGCCCGGGGACGCATCCACTCCTCCTCGGACATTGCTCCTGTCCGGTGGGCGTCAACTGCAAGCATGTGGCGGCGGTGCTGCTGTCGGTCCAGGCGACGAGCGAGCACGCGCCCTTGCCGGCCCCCTCTCGGACCCTGCCCACGGCGCTGCGTCTATGGCTGGAGCGTGCCGAGCGGGCACGCAGTGTCTCGGATCAGGAGCCGTTCAGACTCCACTATCTACTCGAATGCGAGGAGAGCATCGGTCTGAGACGCACCCGGGTGCGTGCCGTGAAGGTCCGGCGGTTGCTCTCCGGTGGTGATGGCAAGCCACAGGAATTCAACATCCTCAGCCGCTCGCGGGCGAGCTTCATCGGCCCTGATGATCAACGTGTCATGGCCTTGCTGGAGGGGGCGGGGAGCGCGGGTGAAGGTCACTGGGCCAATCTCAACGATGTCACTGGCGTGCTGGTGATGGCGGCGATCCTGGCTACTGGACGGGGTCATTTTCACACCATCGAGGCGCCTGTGCTGCGTGCCGGTGGAGACCTGGCGGGGCGGCTCGTTTGGCGCTTGGGCGAGGATGCTCAGCTGCACGTCGTGGTGGAGACCGACCGTCCGGGCGTGCGTCTCCTGCCCATGGCGCCGCCCTGGTGGCTGGATCCAGAGTCGGGCGAGTGCGGGCCGTTGGCGACCGGTCTGGACGATCGCGCGGCCGGACTGCTGGCCGCCGCCCCAGCGGTCGCGCCCGTGACGGTCGCAGCGCTCACCGATGTGGTGCGCGAGCGCTTCCAGGATTTGACGATTCCATTGCCGAAGCAGCCCGAGCGGCGGCGGATCGGCGCCGGGCAAGCCCGGCCGCGACTGCGCCTGCTCAGTGTCGATCGCGCCGGCACCAGTCTCGATCGCTTCTGGGGGATCCGTCGCGAGCCGCAATGGACGCATCGGGCGCTGCTCGACTTCGACTATGGTGGCAAGGTGGTGGATCCGCGTGATCCGGCCTCACTCATCGAGCGGGTCGAGCAGGAGGTCCTGGTCGAGGTCGAGCGTGACACCGAGGCCGAGCGGCGCGCGATCGCCTTGCTCGAGGGTTTGGGAATGCGCCGCGTCCAGGTCGATCCCGAGCCGGATGGGATGGCGTTCGAGCGCGCCGACCCCGAGACCTGGATCGAGTTCGTGCAGCATGATCTCGCACGTCTGGAGTCGCATGGATGGTTGATCCACATGGATGCAGGCTTCCACTTTCGCATCGCCGAGCTCGACGACTGGGAGGTCGAGATCCTCGAGGGCGAGGGTGGGCGTTGGCTCGATCTGGCCCTGGGAGTGAATATCGACGGCGCGCGCACCGATCTGCTGCCACTGCTGGTGGATCTCATCCAGCGCTATCAATCCGAGCTGTCCACGCATGCCCTGGCCCGCCTGGACGATGACCAGAAGCTGCAGTTGCGCTTGACCGATGGGCGGCTGGTGCTGATGCCGGTGCAGCGTCTGCGCCCAATCCTTGCCACCCTGCTCGAGCTCTATGACAGCGATGGCGTGCTGCGTGCGTCCGGTGGTGGGCCAAGACGCCTGCGACTGGCGCGGGCCGAGGCCGCCCGCTTGTCCACGCTGGAGTCGGCGGCCCCGGGGTTGCGTTGGCGCGGCGGGGAGCGCGCGCGCGATTGGGCACGGCGACTGAGCGATTTCAACGGCGTGGACCCGGTGACGCCGCCCGCTGGGCTGACCACGACGCTGCGTCAGTATCAACTCGAGGGTCTGAGCTGGCTCCAGTTCCTGCGCGCCTATGACCTCGGTGGGATCCTGGCCGACGACATGGGGCTGGGCAAGACGGTCCAGACCCTGGCGCATCTGCTGCTCGAGCGCGAGAGCGGTCGCGCCGAGCGGCCGAGCCTGGTGGTCGCGCCGACCAGTCTGCTCTTCAACTGGCGCCGCGAGGCCGCGCGCTTCGCCCCGGCACTGCGGGTGCTGTCGCTGCACGGGATACAGCGTCACCAGGCCTTCGCGGCCATCCCTGATCATGATGTGATCTTGACGACCTATCCCTTGCTGCCGCGCGACCAGGCGGCGTTGGCCGAGCACCACTATCATCTGCTGGTCCTGGACGAGGCACAGACGATCAAGAACCCGCGCAGCAAGGCCGCGCAGGTGGTGCGTACGCTCCAGGCGCGTCATCGGCTCTGTCTGACCGGCACCCCGATGGAGAACCATCTCGGCGAGCTGTGGGCGCTGCTGGACTTTCTCATCCCCGAGCTGCTCGGCGATGAGTCACGCTTTCGGCGGCTCTTTCGCATCCCCATCGAGCGCGAGGGCGACACCCTGCGTCAGGAGGAGCTGCGCCGGCGGGTCGCCCCCTTCTTGCTGCGACGGACCAAGGACGCGGTGGCGGCCGAGCTGCCGCCCAAGACCGAGATCGTCCGCGAGGTCCCGCTCGCCGATGATCAGCGCGATCTCTACGAGACCCTGCGTCTCGCACTGCATGAGAAGGTCCGCGAGGAGGTGGCGCGCCGGGGGCTGTCACGCAGCGGGATCGTCATCCTCGATGCGCTGCTGAAGCTGCGTCAGGTCTGTTGCGATCCGCGCCTGGTCGCCTTGGAGAGCGCGCGGCGGGTGCGCGGCTCGGCCAAGCTGGATCTGCTGATGACCCTGCTCCCCGACCTGGTGGCCGAGGGCCGGCGTGTCCTGGTCTTCTCGCAGTTCACCAGCATGCTGGCCCTGATCGAGGATGAGCTGATCAAGCTGGGACTCGTCGAGGATCAAGGCTTCGTCAAGCTGACCGGGCGCACGCGCAATCGCGATCGGCCGGTAGATCGCTTTCAGTCGGGGGCGGTCTCGCTCTTCTTGATCAGCCTCAAGGCCGGGGGGACCGGGCTCAATCTCACCGCGGCCGACACCGTGATCCATTACGATCCCTGGTGGAATCCAGCGGTCGAGCGTCAAGCGACCGACCGTGCCCATCGCATCGGGCAGGACAAGCCGGTCTTCGTCTACAAGCTCTTGACCGAGGGCACGGTCGAGCAACGGGTCGCCGATCTCCAGGCGCGCAAGCAGGCACTGGCCGACGCCATGCTGGCGGGCGGCGGGGCCGCGAGCGGGTTGCTCAGCGCGGACGATCTGGCGCTCTTGTTCGCGCCGATCGAGACGACTTGACTGGGCCGCGCGCCGCTCAGCCGAGCAATCCGGGGAAATCCCGTTCGAGCTCGGCCATCAGCTGGGGCAGATCGATGGTGTCATAGTCCGGCGGGGGCATCAACTCGGGCCATGACCGGCCAGGTGGGAAGCGCCCCGAACGCACCAGCGCGGTCCACATGCCAAGCCGCGCCGCGCCCGCGATGTCGGTGTCTGGACGGTCGCCGATCATCAGACAGGCACCTGGCGCGCAAGCGAGCTGGGCGAGTGCCATCTCGTAGAGCAGTGGCTCGGGCTTGCCGATGATGGTGGGGGTCACGCCGGTGGCGGCGGCGAAGGGGGCGACCAGCGCGCCCCCGCCAGGCAGCACCAGATGGCGACCAGCGCGCACGGCGTCCACCGTCAGGTCTGGATTGGTCGCGACCAGGCGCGCGCCGCGTGTCAGGATGAGGTTGATCCCGATGGTCAGTTGCGCGTAGTCCAGTCCTGGACCCTCGCCGATCACGACCACGTCGGCCGTGTCCTGGTCGGGCTGACCAACCTCGCGCAGTGCCGCGTCCAGTCCGCTGGCCCCGACGGCGAAATAGCGGAAGCCGGGCCGGGTGTGTGCCAGCCATCGCGCGGTCGCCAGCGCGGAAGTGATGATGCGGCGCGGATCGGGGCGTGGCAGTCCCATCGCCTGGAGCTTGTCGGCGAGCTGCTCGGGGGTGCGAATCGGGTTGTTGGTGATGAATGCATGGGGGCGCGCGTCGAGCCGGCGCAGCAGCTGGGGGGCGCCGGGCAACGGCTGCTCGCCATGGTAGAGCAGACCGTCCATGTCGAGCAGCAAGGCGTGGGGGCGTAGGTGCTTCATGGTCGCCGCGGGTCGCGCATTCTTGGTCAAACGGTGAGATCGCGCGCCAGTGAGTCGCGCACCATGTCTGGAACCTGAACCTGTGCGCGATAATTCGGGTGATCGATGCCCATGGCCAGATCGGCACCCTGGCGCAGCGCCGCGATCATCGCGGGTGCGAGCTGAAAGCGCAGGAAATGCACCGATGAGGTCTTGGTGTCGTCCTCGCGCGGCAGGTCCTCGTCGGCGATGGCGAACACCGCCTCCTGATCGCCGACCCTCACCCACACCCGGTCCTCGATACCCCGCAGCCGGGTCAGTGCCGCGCGCCGCTCATCGACATCCGTATACTCGATCATGGAGGTCGCCTTCCAGTTGCTCCCATCCGGAATGAGCGGATTGTAGGCATCGAGCTCGTCCTGGATCCCCGCGGGCTCGAAGATGCGTTCGGCGCGCAGCATCTCTTGGATCTGATACTGCATGGTCAGACGATCCTCGAAATAGAGTGTCACGTGCTCACCGAGCGGAACCTGTCGGGTCTTCTTGTGGGCCATCACCCGGACGCGGAAGTCGCCGCGGATCTGGGCATAGTCCTCGAGGCTGTAGAGGTCGTCTCGTGTCAGTGGCATGAGGGTCTCCGCATGATTTGAGTGGAGTGCTCAGTGGCCGGCTGGCGCTCGCCGTGTCGCCATCGAGGTCGAGCGGCGATCCCCGTTGGGTGAGTGCGCCGACGCGCCCTTGAGCCCCCGATGACAAGTCTCAGATCCCATAGGCGGCACGCAACAGGCTCAAGGGATGGCGTTGCTCGCCAGGGCGGCCGAGCGCCTGGGCGATGTGCGCGCCGGCCATGGGGCAGTCGCTCCCGAAGTGATCCGCGGCGGCCTTCTCCACCCGTCCAGCGACTGGCTTGACGATCTTCATCGCCGCCGCGTGGCACTCTTCCTTGACCGCGTAGGTGCCATCGTGGCCGGAGCAGCGCTCGATGATCTCGACACGGGTGTCAGGCACCAGCGACAGCACCTCGCGGGTCTTCTGGCCGATGTTCTGGACCCGTTGGTGACAGGCGGCCTGATAGATGACCGTACCGAGCGAGTGCTTGAAATCGGTGTTGAGCAAGCCGTGCTTGTGGCGCAGCATCAGATATTCGGAGGGGTCGAAGACATGTGCCTTGACCGCCTGTACCTTGGCATCCTCGGGGAACATCAAGGGCAGCTGCTGCTTGAACATGAGCACACATGACGGAACCATCGCGACGATGTCCCAACCCGCCTCGATGAGCCGCTCGAGCACCGGGATGTTGGCGTTCTTGGCGGCCTCGACCGCCATGAGATCACCCAGCTCCAGCTTGGGCATGCCGCAACAGCGCTCCTGCTCGGGCAGGGTGACCGGGATCCCCGAATGCTCGAGGACGGCGATCAGATCGGCGTTGACCCGCGGTTCGTTGTAGTTGCCATAGCAGGTGGTGAAGAGCGCGACCTTGCCCCGAGTCACCCCGGCGGACTGGCCTTGCGCCGAGCGCCCGATCCGGGCCGCCTCGCGCTTGCGAGTGGTCTGACTCGCGTAGTGTGGCACGCCCGCCTGCGCATGCACGCCGAGCACGGCTTGCATGATGCGGCGTCCGGTTGGATTGCGACTCACCGCATTGACGAGTCCGTTGACGACCGGGATCCCGGCGAGCGAGCCGACCTGATCGGTGCTCGTGAGCACACGGTCGCGCAGTCGCACCCCGCCCTTGCGATACTTGACCGCCTTGGCGCGCAGCATGAGCTGTGGAAAATCGAGATTCCACTCGTGCGGGGGCACGTAGGGACACTTGGTCATGTAGCAGAGGTCGCAGAGATAGCAGTGATCGACGACCTTCCAATAATCGGACTTGGCCACGCCGTCGATCTCCATGGTCGCGGACTCGTCGACCAGATCGAAGAGCGTCGGGAATGCCTGGCAGAGACTCACGCAGCGCCGACAGCCATGACAGATGTCGAAGACGCGCTCGAGCTCTCGAGCGAGCGCATCCGCGTCATGGAAGTCAGCGCCCCTCCAGTCGAGCGGATGGCGGGTGGGTGCCTCGAGACTCCCCTCCCGGATCGTCTGCCTCGCCATGCCTCAGCCTCCTGGGTGTCGTGTGGTTGGTCGCGCGCCGTCGGCGCGGCCGCCCTGTGTCATCGACACTTTAAACGGATCGGAGGCGCTGCGCCAAGCACCCGAGCCTGGCGGTGTCGATGGTCCGTTGCGCGCTCAGAGCAGTGACTCGATCGCCTTGATGACCTTGCGGTCCTGCGGCTTGGTGAGGCTCACGAAATGATCGACGAGGTTGCCATCGCGGTCGATGAGATATTTGTAGAAATTCCACTTCGGATACGGTGCACCGGCTTGGGCGAGACGCTCGAAGAGCGGGTTGGCGGTGCCTTTCTTGACGCTGACCTTCTCGAACATCGGAAAGTCGACCGCGTAGGTGAGACGACAAAACTTCTCGATCTCTTCCTCCGAGCCCGGCTCCTGGTTGGCGAAGTCGTTGGACGGAAAACCGAGCACGACCAGACCGCGATCCTTGTACTTGGCATGGAGTGCCTCGAGCCCCTCGTACTGGGAGGTGAAGCCGCATTTGCTGGCGGTATTGACGATGAGCAAGACCTGACCCTGATAGGCCTCGCACAGGTTGACGGTCTCCTCTCCCGCCAAACGGCGCAGCTCGACATCGAGCAGTGGGGAGCAGGGTGGCTTGGCGGCGACGGCGGTATTGCTCATAGCGATGACTCCCAGTGCGAACAAGATGAATTTCATGAGGCGAGCAACTCCATGGCGAGGACGCGGTGACGACTGCCATGGAGATGATGGGCCGCGCGCCTGAATACAAGATCGCGCGGGCGGCGCTGGCGCGTGCCCCCGGCGGCGTTTGAAAACCGTCCACCGGCACCAAACTTGGACCTGCGGTAGGATAGCCATGCTCAGCGCATGCTCATTTCGGCTCACGCGCGCATGCCGGGTGACGCCTGGCGGTGACATCGACGCCGGTGAGACGACCGTGACGCCAGTGATCACCCGCGCGCCCCAGCCGCCGTGGATGCTGTCACGGCCATCGTGGCGGACGAGCCGAAAACCGCTGCGTGATGGGTCCATCTTCAATATCGAGGCGATTAGACAGGAGCGGAAGCGGCGATGAGCGATTGGGTGAAAGCGAAGGTCACGGGTAAGCATGCCTGGACGCAGGGGCTCTACAGCATGCGGCTCGATGGGCCGATCGCCGACTTCACGGCCGGCCAGTACATCAAGGTTGCGATGGACATCGCGGGTGATCGCGTGGGGCGTCCCTACTCGCTGGTCAATCCGCCACAGGAGCGGCCGTTGGAGATCTATTTCAACGAGGTGCCCGATGGCCCCTTGACACCGCGGCTCTCCGATCTGGATCCAGGTGACGAGGTGTGGCTGTCGGCGAAAGCCGGGGGGATCTTCACGCTCGAGACCGTTGCGCCGACCAAGACACTCTGGCTGTTGGCCACCGGCACGGCACTCGGCGTCTATCTCTCGATCCTACGCACGCCCGATCCCTGGGAGCGGTTCGAGCGGGTGGTGTTAGTCCATGGGGTGCGCGAGGCCGCCGATCTGACCTACGGCGAGATGCTCGATGGTATCGCCGCGCGTCAGGGTGAGCGATTCTCCTTCGTGCCGGTCGTCAGCCGCGCGGAGGTGCCCGGCGCCCTGCGCGGACGCATCACCGACCTTTTGACGAGCGGGACGCTGGAATCCGTCCTCGGCAGCCGCATCGATCCAAGCGACAGCCATGTGATGCTCTGCGGCAATTCGGCGATGATCAAGGATGCGAAAGTGATCCTGGAGGGGCGGGGTCTGATCCGTCACAAGCGTCAGGCCCCGGGCCAATACACGACTGAGCAATATCATTGACCCGATCGGGTTGCGCCCGTGGATCGGATCTCCTATCGTACCTGCTCGCCAAAACGATAACCCACTCGGAGTATGGAGCATGAGATCTTCGATAGTGCGTGCACTGGCCCTCTCACTCGCCTTCGCGGGCCCCATGGCAGTCTCCTCCCTGGTCGCCGCCAGCTCCGCGGAGCAGGAGCAGGAGCCGGACCTGGCGCTCGGTGAGCGACTGCATCGCCAGTGCGCCCTCTGCCATGGTCTATACTCACAGGGCATCCTCGGTGGCAAATATCCGCGACTGGCGGGGCAACACGACTATTACACGACCAAGTCATTGATCGATTATCGTGATGGGACGCGCGTCCACGCGGCCATGACGGTGGTCGGTGGTCTGCGCAGCATGTCGGATCAGGATCTGGCGAGTCTCTCGGCCTATATCGCCTCGATCGATCTCAATGCGGTCCACCCACTCGATGTGCCCACCCCGGAAGGCGCCGATGTGGACAATGGCTCGGGTCTCTATCGCAGCAATTGCCGCACCTGTCACGGTCGGGCGGCCGAGGGCAACAAGCGCAAGGAAAGTCCCATGCTGGTGGGGCAATACGACGGCTATCTCTTCCGGGAGATCGAGAAGTTCAAGACTGGAAAGCGGGTCCATGCCAATGATCCTGAGGATGAGACCTTCGCTGAATTCAGCGATCAGGAGATCCTCGACATCATCGGCTTTCTGACGACGCTCGATGACAAGTCATGAGCTTCGGGATCCCACACTGACCACTCACATGTCTTGAGGACATTCGCATGAAGCACCTGATCCCCGTCGTGGCATTGGCCCTCGTCATGAGCAGCGCGTCGCTGGCCGCCGAGGATGCCTCGCCCCAGATCCAGATCTCCGATGTCGAGCATACCGTGCTCAAGATTGGCCTCGTTGAAGGCGTCTCGGCCGATGATGCCGGTCAGGCCATGCTCTCCAAGGCCGTCGAGCTCAACATGCGCTTGGTCGCGCACCTGAACGTCGGTCAGGAGGTCGCGAGCCGTGGCATCGACTCGATGCGCCTGGAGATCTTCCAATTCTGCAACCCGGAAGACGCGGTCCTGATGGCGCGCTTCAACACCATCTTCGCCGCCTACATGCCCTGCAGCATCGCGTTGGTCGAGGATCCCGACGGCAAGATCTGGCTGCAGATGCTCAACCTGGACATGTTGATCAGCGCCTACGATCTTCCACCCGAGCTGCAGGCGCTCGCGCTCGGCATCAATGGTCAGATGCTCGATATCATCACCGCCGGCTCGACTGGCGAGTTCTGATCGCGCGGTCCCCCGTCCTCAGCGCGTGGCCGCGCCTCACCGCCCGGCCATGTCCGACACGCGTCATCCAGTGGATCAGGTTTCGTCGCGATTCTCCAACCACGGCCGGATCAGATACTGGATGATTGCCGTGGCCAGTGCGAGCAGACCGAGCAGGATCAGCGCGAGACCCGCCGACTCGTAGCCGCCGTCGTCAAACAGTAGCTGAATCGCTGCGATCACGGCGACCCCGACCAGTGCCAGATGCAGCCGTGGATGGGTGGCCGGCCCTGGCCAGCGCGCGGCCCAGTGCGCGCCGATCAGCGCGGCGAGCGCCCCCCCGAGCAGTCCCGCGGCCACATCCAGGGGCCAATGCACACCGACCGCGACGCGGCTGATCCCGGCCAGGACGGCCAGTGTCAGATAGAGCGCGCGTGACAGCGGGTGATGGGCGTAATAGATCAGGATCCCGAAGAAGACCCCAGCCGCGACACTGTGCCCGGACGGGAAGCTGTGTCGCCGATGTCCTGGACCGATCAGGTTGAAGGTCTCGGCGGGCAGCACACCGGGTGGGCGGGTGGTATCGAAGAGCACCTTGAAACCGCGCCCATAGGCGATCGCGATCAATGCCGCGAGGATGAGCGCCCAGAAGAGGCGTGGATAGCGCAAGGCAATGATCAGTGCCAGGGCGAGGACGACGCGCTCGTCACCCAAGACGGTGAGCCCGGCCCAGACCCAGTCGGGCGCCGCCGCCGTCGCGCCATTGATGCGGGTGAAGCCGGCCTCGTAACCGCCGCAGAGAAAGAGCGTCACGGCGACGATCAGACACACCCAGGCCCAGCGGCTGAGCCAGACTGCACCGCTCGGCGAGGTCAGGGGCGTGCGCGCCGCCCCAATGGCCAGGCGCGCGGCAAGCTGGCGTTGCCAGCGGTCGAGATCGGCGCGGTTCATGGTGGGATCGTGCTCGCTCAGTCTGTCCGCATGAGTGCGCGTGAGCCCTCGGTGTCGACCCGCCCGGGTTGATCCATGTAGAGCAATGCCACCGGACCGCGCCGATAGATCAGATGCGACTCCAGACGTGGGAAGTCGCGCTCGAGCTGCTCGAGCTTGTCGACCCGCAGGAAGACCAGGTCACCTGGATGCGGCGGTTGACTTGGTGTAATGGCGTCGCGGTAGACACTGAAGCTCGGCATGTTGGTGCGATAGACCACCGTGTGTAGGCCCAATTGCTTGGCTAGGAGTCCGGCTTCCTTGACCGGTGCTTGCATGACCTCGAGCACGCGCGGGACCAAGACGCCATAGAGCAGGATCGTCTGGAGCACGCCGACCAGCACCAGACGCTGCCAAGGTGGTGGCCGCGACCAAAGCAGCAACCCGATCGTGGCCAGCAGGCCGAGGATCATGGCGCTGAGATACTCGGCATCGAGCAGTGCGCGCGCCTCCTGGAGCATGGCGACCTGGTGCGCGCGCTCGGCCCATGATTCGGCGACGCCCACCAGGCTCGGCAGCGCGACCAAGAGCGCTAGGAATAGGATTGGCGGGGTCAGGGCAAGCCAGCGACTGGTCAGCCGATCGCGATGCTTGGCCATGAGGATGAACAGCGGGGTGGCACCGTAGAGCAGATAGTGCGGCAGTTGGGTGCCGGAGAAGGAGAAAAAGACCAAGACCGTCGCGAACCAGATCCAGAGGAAGCGCTCCAGCGGATCCGACCAGGCGGCGCGCAGATCAGGCAGGAGACGCAGCAGCCAACCCGAGAAGGGGAGCAGGATGATCGGCAGCATCACCAGATAATAGCCGGGGAAGCCAGAGTGGCCATGCATGGGCTCGCCGAAACGGCCGACATTGTGCTCCATAAAGAAGCCGCGGAAGAAGCCCGCGCCATCGTCGAGATAGACCGCGACGTACCAGGGGAGTGCCACCACCAGGAAGACCAGCCAGCCGCGCGGGGCGAAGAGTGCACCCGCCCAGCGAGCGAGCGCGCGCTCCGACCAGAAGAAGAGCAGGCTGACGATGACCGGAAAAAAGATCGCCACCGGCCCTTTGGTGAGAAAGCCCAGCGCCATCCAGAGATAGGCGCGCAGGACGAGCCGCTGGCCGTGCTCGGGGTCGGGCTCGCGCCAATAGCGATAGATCTCGAAGAAGGTCAAGGCGATGAAGAGGTTGAGCACGGCATCGGCGACCGCCGCCTTGGCGATCAGCGAGACCTGAAGACTGAGCACCATCACCAGCGCGGCCACCAGAGCGCTCTCGCGATCGAGCTGCGCGCGCACGAATCCCCACAGCGCCAGCACCCAGAGTGTGGCGGCGAGGGCGGAGGGTAGTCGCAATGCCAGCTCGTCGAAACCGAGAAGCTGGGCCGACGCTGCTTGCAACCAGTAGATGAGCACCGGCTTGTCGTAACGCGGCTCGCCATCCTTGTGGGGCGTGATGAAGTTGCCGCTCGCGATCATCTCGCGGGTGGCCTCGGTGAAGGCCCCCTCGTCGAGGTCGTAGAGCGGCATGGTGCCCAGCTGCCAGAAAAAGCCGAGCAGGATGACCACGGCAAGCAGCCAAGGGGAGGCCGTGAGCCGAGCGAGGGCGCGCGTGGCGCCTGTGTTGAGCCCTGCGAGTGTCATGCCGGTCGTCTCCAGTCGGCGCGGGTCGGCTCAGTCTGCCAGCGGATGCGATGATGCGAGTGGCGACCAGAGGCATGGACGTTGCGCGTGATCATTTCGGCGAGGATCCCGGTGGTGATGAATTGGATCGAGACCACCAGGAAGAGGATCGCCGCGAACAACAGCGGGCGGGTGCCAATGTCCTCGCCGAGTGCGAGCTTCGCCCAGAGCAGGTCGATCATCAAGAGGCTGCCGAGCATGCCGAAGAGGATGCCGATCGCGCCGAAGAAATGGCCAGGGCGTGAGCCAAAGCGCAGGAAGAAGAAGGCCGAGAGCAGGTCGATCAAGACTCGGAAGGTGCGTGACAGACCATACTTGGAGGTGCCGAAACGGCGTGGCGCATGTTCGACCAGGGTCTCGCCGATGCGCTCGGGCGCGGTCACCGCGGCGACCCAGACCGGGATGAAGCGGTGCATCTCCCCGAGCAGCGTCACCTCCTTGATCACTTCGGCACGATAGACCTTGAGGCTACAGCCATAGTCGTGCAGTGCCAGGCCCGTGACCTTGCCGATCAGGGCATTGGCCAGCCGCGAGGGCAGCTTGCGCATGAGCAGTGCGTCTTGGCGTCGATGCCGCCAGCCTTGCAGCAGGTCGAGGTCGCGCGCCAGCAGCTCATCGACCATGCGGGGGAGATCGGCGGGGTCGTTCTGCAGGTCGCCATCCAGGGTCGCGATCAACTCGCCACGCGCCGCCTCGAAACCGGCCTGCATGGCCGCGGTCTGGCCGAAGTTGCGGGCGAGCCGCAGGACCCGAACATGCGCGCCAGCCGTTTCGGCCAGGGTGCTCAGACGCTCGCCGGTGCCGTCACGACTGCCATCATCGACACAGATCAGCTCCCAATCACCGCGGTAATGGGCGAGTCCCTCGTGCACCCTGGCCAGCATGGGAGCGACATTCTCGGCCTCTTGATACATGGGGATGACGATCGACAGGGTCGGGCGCACGCCAGCAGCGCTGTCATCGCGGTTCGGTAGCCGATCATCGCGCGCCGCCAGTGCCGCGTCATCGAGCGAGGGGTTCATCATCGCGCTCCGCCAGTTGAAAGGCGACTAGTCTAGCAGTGCGCGGCGCGCGCGGTCAGCGACCCGAGATGCGTTTGGCGTTGGCGACCAACTCGTCGATCTCGCGCTCGGCCGCGGCCCAGTCCTCGGCTTCGTGGCCAGGGGCGAAGTTGCGCTTCTCGGCTCGGTAATAGGCCGCCTCGGCGATCATGTGCAGACGCTCATGATCCGAGACCTTGGCGATCGAGCTCAGGCTGATCGATGGCGCGCTGCTCGTGCTCGACGTCTCGGTCGTCTTGCGCGCGCGGGTCGTGGTGGCGCGCGTGGGCGTCTTCTTGGACACCGCCGCGGTGGAGGCGCCCGTGGCCTTGGGTGGCATCGTCTTCAGCGGCGCGGCTGCCGAGGCGGGGGGCGGTGCCGGCGTGGCGGCCGACTCGGCGGGCGGGGTGGTCGTCGACTTGGGCTTGGCGATGGTCTTCCTAATCGTCGTCTTCTTCGTGGTGGCAGGCAGTGGAGTCGTCTTCTTGGTCACGATCGTCTTGTCTTCAGCCATGTCACTCGCTCGCCTCCGAGAGTCTACTGTCGTCACATCCGGGGCCTACAGTCAGGCCCCATTGGTCATGTGGCCGCGCTCGATCAACGGGGACCGGTCGGCTCGGTTGGGTTACTGCTGCAATTATAGCCGAGACTGGTGTGCATGAACGCCCCATGCGGGTCGGCTCACTCGATCCAGCGTACCAGATAATAGAGTCGCTGCCCTTCGGATGAGGTTGATGGTCCGTAGACGACCGCCGCGTGCAGGCCGGCCTCGGGGGCCGCTGAGGCACGCGCCAGCGCTTCGTCGGTGACGATGGTGACACAGCCTTCTGGGTAACGAGCACGGTCGGTGCGGCGGGTCCTGATGAGTGCAACGCGCTCAGCGAGTGCACTCGACTCGGGGTCGATGATGATCCTAGGCATGAACGCTCCGGGCGACGAGATCCGTTCGGGTAGTCGAGCGGCTCAACCTGGATGATGGAGTGCCTGAGCCGGCGCTGCAAGCCCGCTTCCTCAGCAATGCCGCGCGCGCTGGAGGCGCCGAGTTGCACTCGCCCTGACCGGGGTGGCCGATGTCCTGCTGCATCAGGACGGGGCGCGGGTTTCTGGCCGGGCACGGGTTCTGTTATCCTCCGCGCCCATGAAGATGCCATCCCGGAGTGTCGTACCGTGATCGCCCAGCATGCACTCGTCTTGAACCTCCATCAACCGGCCGGTAATCTCGAGGCGCTGCTCGAGCAGCAGAATTGGGAGGCCAACGAGATCCTCTTCGCGCTCGACCGCATCGCGCGCAGCCTCTGGGGCCGCGAGTCGCTGGCCCGGGTGCATCTCGCTCTTTCGGGAACCCTGCTCGAGACGCTCTCCAGCCCCGACTTCCAGCAGCGCGTCTACGGCATCGTGGATTGCGGCTCGCTGTTGTGGCACTTCCAGAACGAGGGGCTGTTCGAGATCCTGGGCACTGGGTACTACCACCCGGTGCTGCCCCTGATCCCGGAGGCCGATCGCGAGGAGCATCTCCGCCGCTGGCTCGGCATCGCGCACCATCTGCTCTGGCGTCCGCGCTTCCATGGCTTCTGGCCACCCGAGATGGCCTTCTCGATGGAGCTGATCCCGCTGCTGCGTGCCTTCGGCTACCGCTATGTCCTGGTCGACAGCGAGCATGTCGAGCCCGTCACGCCGATGAGCTGGCAGGAGCTGCGCTATCGTCCGCATATTGCCCGTCATGGCGGCGAGGAGATCACGGTGATCGTGCGGGATCGCGATCTCTCCGATGCCCAGGAGTCGGGCATGGACGTGGACTGGTTCCTGGCCGAGGTCGCGGAGCGCACGAAATGGTGCGATTTTGTCCCCTTGGTCACGACCTGTACCGATGGTGAGAATGGTGGCTGGTTCCGCAATGTCACCGAGGGGGCCAACTTCTGGACGGCCTTCTATCTCCCGCTGCTCGATCGCATTGGTGCCGGCGAGGCGGCCATCGCGCCGACCTTCATTCGCGACTATCTCGACACCCATGGCGCGCATGGCGAGGTGCGGATCCGCACCGGCGCCTGGAATACCGGCTGGCATCACGGCCGCGACTTCACCCAATGGACCGGCTCGGACCGTCAAAAGGACACGATCGCGCAGTTCGGTGTCGTCAGTCGGATGGTCCACGACGCGCGGTGGTACGCGGCTCAGCGTGGGGTGACCGCGGGCCCCGAGGCCACGGCCATCGAGGAGGCGATGTGGCACCTGCTGCGGGCTGAAACCAGTTGTCATCTCTACTGGGGCGAGGCCTGGGTGCCGCGCGCCGAGGCCGACCTGGCGACGAGTCGCGCGGCGCTCGCGCGAGCGACCACCGCGTCCGATCCTGCAACCGAGTCCGAGGCCACGTCCGTGTCCGGCTCAGCGCCAGGGCCTGAGCCTGAGCCTGAGCCTGAGCCTGAGCCTGAGCCTACGTCTGAGCCTGAGGCCGAGTCCCCGCAGCAGGCCACTGAGTCCGCGACCGATGGCCAGGCCGTCACCGACACGCCCGCGATCATCCCGGCGCGCGGCGGACAAGAAAGCGAGTGAACCGATGCGCGGACCTCCGATCACTCGACACTGCGTCCTCACCCAACAGCAAGAGCAGTGAGTCTTTCAAGAGGAGTTTTGTGTGAATCCGTTACCCGAAACCGTTGACGATCTTCCGAACATCTGCGGCCATGAGTCTGACGTCGAGGCTGTCGTCGCTGATGCGCGTCAACGCAGACTCTTTGCCGAGCGCGGCGGCATCGACTTTTCCTCCATTCGCGCCGCGACCGCCATCGCACTGCATCAGCACCAGCCGCTCATCCCGGCGGGAGGGGGCGATCTGCACACCGCCGCGCTGATCAGCAACCTCCAGCACATGATGGAAAACCAGCACATCGGGGACAATTACAACGCCCCGGCCTTCGTCTGGTGCTACAAACGGATGGGCGAATTCATCCCCCAGCTGATCCATGAGGGCCGCTCACCACGCTGCATGCTCGAATATTCGGGCACCTTGCTGCACGGTCTGCGCAAGATGGGCGAGCACCATGTGATCGACTCGCTCAAGCGCGTGACCTGCGATCCGGACTATCGCTGGGCGGTGGAGTGGCTCGGCATGCCTTGGGGGCATGCGGTGGCGCCCTCGACGCCGATCCAAGACTTCCGTCTGCATGTGCGTGCCTTCCAGCACCATTTCGCTGCCATCTTCGGTTGGGAGGCGCTGGAGCGGGTGCGCGGCTTCTCCCCGTCCGAGATGGCCCTGCCCAACCACCCGGATGTCGCCTATGCCTTCGTCAAGACGCTGGTCGACTGTGGTTTCCAATGGGTTCTGGTGCAGGAGCACACGGTCCAGCAGGTCGACAATGGTCGCCATCCCGAGCAGCCGCACGTCCCCCACCGTTTGGTCTGCACCAATTCGCGTGGTGAGCGCGCGAGCATCATCGCCATCGTCAAGACCCAAGGCTCGGATACCAAGCTGGTCGCGCAGATGCAGCCCTGGTACGAGGCCAAGGGTCTGAATCGGGTCACGCTCGCCGGGCACTCGATCCCGCCGCTGGTGACCCAGATCGCCGATGGCGAGAACGGTGGGGTCATGATGAATGAGTTTCCCGGCAAGTTCATGGAGGTGGTCGGTGCGGCCAGCCACTCGGACACGCCGCTGCTCAACGTCAGCGAATATCTGGAGCATCTCGCCGCGCTCGGACTCACCGAGGCTGATTTTCCTGCCATCCAGCCACTCTTCCATGACCGCATCTGGGCGCGCATGCAGCCTGGCGATGGCCCCGAGCGATTGGCGGCGGTGATCGATGAGCTCAAGCGGGAGGACGGTCGTTTTCACATGGAGGGCGGCAGTTGGACCTCGGACCTGTCCTGGGTCGACGGGTACGAGAATGTCCTCGGCCCGATGGAGGAAGCCAGCGTCAACTTCAATCGCAAGGTCCTCATCCCCAATGTGAGCAGCGCGGATCCGCGTTATCGTCACGCGCTCTTTCACTTGATGGCCTCCCAGACCAGCTGTTATCGCTACTGGGGCCAGGGGCTCTGGACCGACTATGGTCGCGAGATCTGTCGTCGGGTCAACGCGATCCTGGAGAAGGACTTTGTCTGATCCTCGCGATCTCCCCGGCGCGGAGCGCTACGCCGAATTCTTGGTGCAGGCCATCGGGCAGGGGCAAGTGTGGGCGCTCAAGGGCGAGGGTGGCTTCGTTGCCTTTGCCGACGAGTCGCGCCAGCCGTGCTTCCCCTTCTGGCCCGATCCGGACGCGGCTGCGGCCGCGGCGACGGCCGACTGGTCGGATTGTCTGGCCGAGCCCATCGCACTGGATGTCTTCATGACACGCTGGTTGCCGGGGATGGCCAAGGACGGGCGGCTTGCCGCCGTCTGGCCGGATCCCGATGGGTCGGGGGTCGTGGTCACGGCCGAGACACTCTTGCAGGATCTGCGCGAGGAGCAGGAGGCGCAGCGCGACTGATGCGAGCGCAGCGCGCCGCCGCCGTGCGATCAGGATGATCGCACGGCGGCGGCGCGGAAAACGTCCTGCTTCTTGCGTTGCATCAGAGAAAAGTCTCACGATCTGCATTAGGCTTGCCGAGGAGATGGGCGGGTGTGAGCGTTTCGGGTTACGCCTGGCCCAGCTTGGACCGGGCGGCCATTCCGCTCGGCGCATCCGCGGAGCCTCAACAATGCGCGCATCGATCAGTGCACTGGTCACTATCCTCCTACTGGTTGGTCTCGGTCCTGGCGCGGTTGCCCGGGACAACTGGCCAACCCCGCCAGCGACGGCGGTCGCCCCGCCCCAGGTCTCGGGACCCTTGCAGGGCGGCACTGCCGATCACAGTAAATTCGATCAGCTCATGGGGCCCTTCGAGTCCGGCCCCGAGGTGACCGCCGCCTGTCTCAGCTGTCACACCGAGGCGGGTGACCACTTCATGCGCAACATCCACTGGACCTGGTCCTACATCAATCCGGAGACCGGTCAGCAGCTCGGCAAGCGCCATCTCATCAACAATTTCTGCACCAATGCCCGCGGCAACGAGGGGATGTGTGCCCAGTGTCATGCCGGCTATGGCTGGAAGGACGAGAGCTTCGACTTCACCGACACCACCCTGATCGATTGTCTGGTCTGTCACGAGACCACTGGCACCTACTACAAGACCCCCAACAGCGAGGGTCACGAGGCCTGCTCGGTGATGTTCGCGGGCAAGCCGCCGATCGATCTCGCCGCGGTCGCCCGCAGCGTCAAGCTACCGGAGCGGGCCAACTGCGGAACCTGCCACTTCTACGGGGGCGGTGGCGACAACGTCAAGCATGGTGACCTGTCCTCGGCGCTGAAGAATCCACCCCGCACGCTCGATGTGCACATGGGCATCGATGGACTGAATTTCGCCTGTACCGCCTGCCATGTCACCAATCGACATGTCTGGGCGGGGAGCCGCTATCGCGTCATCTCCAAGGACACCGAAGGCACTGGCAAGCCTGGTCAGCGTCCGGATGTCGCGACCTGCGAGTCCTGTCACGGTCTCGCGCCTCATCCAGTGGACTCGGTCGCGTCATTCAAGCTCAACGACCATGTCCAGAGCATCGCCTGTCAGACCTGTCACGTCCCCGCGATCGCGCGCGGCGGGGTCGCCACCGTGGTGGATTGGGACTGGCGCACCGCTGGCAAGACCCGTGATGGCGAGGGCTATCACGAGGAAGGCTATATCCAGGGCAATGGCGATCACCGCTACACCTACAAATCGATCAAGGGGAATTTCACCTTCGACGAAAACCTGGTGCCCGACTATGCCTGGTTCGATGGCCAGATGCTCTACACGACCATCGAGACCAGATTCGATCCGGCGGCCGACTCGATCGAGATCAATGGCTTCAGCGGCTCGCGCGCGGATCCCAGCTCGCGGATCTGGCCCTTCAAGCGGATGCATACCTGGCAACCGTTCGACAAGGGCAATGGCACCCTGGTCTATACCCATCTCTGGGGCGAGGACGAAGCGGCCTACTGGGGCAACTACGACATGGCGGCGGCGATCGCCAAGGGGATGGCCGATTTCGGATTGGACTACTCGGGCGAGTACGGCTTCATCGAGACGCTCTCATGGTGGCCGATCACGCACATGGTCGCGCCCAAGGAGCAGGCGCTCGGCTGCGGCGATTGTCATGTCCAGGCCGGTAGCCGGCTGGCGTCGGTGGAGGGGGTCTATCTGCCGGGCCGTGACCACAACCGCTGGATCGATATCCTCGGCACGCTCCTGGTCGCCGGAACCCTGGGCGGCATCCTCGTGCATGGACTCTTTCGTTTCTTCTCACCCTCTGGGCGTTCCCAAGGAGGGCACCACTGATGTCTATCCGTCGCGTCAGGATCTTCAGCCTGTTCGAGCGTTTTTGGCACTGGTCACAGATGCTGCTGATCGTCACCCTGCTCATCACCGGCTTCGCCGTCCATGGCTTTCATGACAAACTGACCTTCGAGGATGCGGTCACGCTGCACACCGCGGCGGCCTTCGCCCTTTTGCTGCTGTGGATCTTCAGTGTCTTCTGGCTCTTCACCACGCGCACCTGGCGTCACTTCATCCCGACCGGCGCGGGCCTGTGGGCGGTGCTGCGCTTCTATGGCTACGGCATCTTCAAGGGCGAGCGTCACCCCTACCACAAGGCCTATTGGCGCAAGCACAACCCACTCCAGGCCCTGGCCTATCTGATGCTGAAGCTGGTGCTCTTCCCGGCGATCTGGATCAGCGGATTGGCCTATCTGTTCTATTTCGCTTGGCGGGATCTGCCCAATGCACCCCAATGGCTGGGTGTCATCGCGCAGGCTCACACGGTCGCCGCATTCCTGATCCTGGCCTTCGTACTGATCCATGTCTACATGCTGACGATCGGGCACTCGTTTCGCGCGCATCTCATGCCGATGATCACCGGATTCGACGAGGTCGATCTGACGCCCGAGGAGGAGGCCTATCTGACCAAGGATCAGCCCGACGATATCCGCTGAGCGCGATCCTGCCCTTGCCCTGGTGGGCTGCCGCGATGGGCTGGCCGAACCATCGCGGACCCGCTGGGGCGTGCCGCCGAGCTGTCTGTCACTCGCCGAGTCGGTGCGCGCAGTCCAGGACCTGCGCCAGTGCCTGATCCAATCGCTCGATCGGCGTGTAATAGTGTGGTGAGAAGCGGATGCCGCCACCACGCTGGGCGCAGAGTACGCGGCGCTTGATCAGCTCGGCGTGCAGTCGGCCCGAGTCGAGATCGGGGACACGAAAGGTCAGGATTCCCGCGCGTCGCGTTGAATCACGCGGGGTCAAGAGCTCGAAGCCATGACGGTCGATCGCCTCGATCAGATGCGTGACACGCGTTTCGATCGCGTGATGGATGTCGCTGATCCCCACCTCTTCGATCAAGGAGAGACTGGCCTCCAGTGCATGCACCCCGAGCAGATTTGGACTCCCGCACTCGAAGCGCCGGGCATCCGCCGCCGGCTGCCACGCGCGGCGGTCATAATCGCTGGCATGCTCGAGCATGTGCCAGCCGAACTGGCGCAGCTCGAGTGTCTCACGCAGCCGCGGGTGCACATAGAGCAGGGCCAGTCCCTCCGGGCCCAGCATCCATTTGTGACCATCGGCGACCAGGAAATCGGCCTGGGTGCGCGAGAGCGCGAAGGGCAGTGCCCCGAGACCCTGGATGCCATCGACGCAGAAGAGGATGTCATTGGCATGACAGAAGGCGCCGAGACGCTCCAGGTCGAGCCTGAGACCACGCGCATACTGCACCCAGCTGACCGCAATCATCCGGGTGCGCGGTCCGCACAGACCCATGAGATCGCCCTCGGGGTCGCGTGAGGTGTCGAGGTCGAGCGCCAACCAACGCACGCCCTGGCCGGCCAGGGCCTCCCACACGACCCGGTTGGATGGAAACTCCTGGAGGATCCCGACGATCTCGTCGCCGGGATGCCATGTCACTCCCTGCGCGATGATCGAGAGCGCCTCGGAGGTATTCTTGGCCAGCGCGATGTCCAGCGGCGCGGCGGCGCCGATCAAGCGGGCGAGACGTTCGCGCAGACGCTGCTCGGTGGCCAGCCAGTCCGGGTAGTGCAGCGATCCTAGTCGCGCGTTCTCGGCGGCGAACCGCGCCACCGCGGCGGCGGCGCGGTTGGGCCAGGGGGCGACCGCGGCGTGATTGAGGTGACAGAGCGTCGGGTCGAGCGTGAATTCATCCGCCGTGCTCACCCGCCGCTCCTCGCGGTGTCGGTGGCGGGCCCTTGCAGGGGCTGCTGGGCATTGGAGACGCTCTGCTCGGCGGGCGCGGCAGCGGTAGATGGTTGGGTCGTTGTGACGGGCGCCTGAGGCGTGGTGGTCGCGGGCAGCGGCTGCGCCGGTTCAGCCGCCGCGCGGGGTGTCGTGCTGGTGTCCGATGCGCTTGTGACGGGCACCGGCGGCTGAGCGGGCGGTGGTGTCGCCTGCTTCGGCTCAGTTGTGGCGGGGGGCTCGCTGCTGGTGGCTGGCGTGCGCGGCGCGGGCGTCACGGCGGTGACCGTGGGCGGACTCTGCTGTCCCTCACCGTCCGCGGTGGGCGGGCTGGGCGATGCTGGATCAGCGCTGGGCTGCCCCGCGCGCGTTGCTTCAGCCGTCGGGGCTGCCGGGGCTGCCACTGGGGTGATCGGCAGGCTAGTCGACGCGGGTGCCGCTGGCGCGCTGCTCACCGGCTGCTGCTCCCGTGGGGCTGGGTTCCCTTCATGCGGTTGTGCCGTCACGCTCGCGGAATCCTCGCGTGGTGTCTCGGCCGCCTCCATGGCCGGTGTGTCCGGCGAGTCGGCGGGTGGGGCGCTTCGGCCTGGCAGTGAACGATCGATCACGGGCGCGCCGACCGGGGATGGCGGCTCGGCTGCCTCCAGCCGGGTGTTCGGGGTGGTCTGCGCCGGCCTGGCTGGCTCTGCTTGGTCGGTCGAGACGAGTGTGCTCGCGCTGGCCGTGGCATGCTCTGGGGTCAGGATCGCTGGTGCGGTGGTCAACTCGGCGGTCACGCCGAGTGCCGATGCCTGGGCCGCGGCGATCTCCTGCTCCAGGCGCCGCTGCTCCGCCTCGCGGGCGGCGCGCGCAGCGGCGATGCGCTGCTTCTCCATGTAGTTGCCATAGTCCGGACCCTGGCCGACGATCTTCACCGGTGTCCCATGGGGGACATGCTCAAAGAGGACCGGGGCAAGCGTGCTGGGCAGGCGAATGCAACCGTGGGAGGCTGGATGGCCTGGACGGGGGATGGGGCCGGCATGCAGTCCGATCCCGTCATAGGTCAGACGCATGAAATAGGGCATGTGAGCACCCTCGAAGCGAGCGCCTGGTGGGATCGGATCACGCCCGGCCTTGGCACTGCCGTGGATGACCTTGCCACCCTTGACGACCTTGCCATAGAGATTGGAGCGTTTGTTGGCGATCTTCTCCATGACCGCGAACTCGCCGACTGGTGTCGGGTGTTTGGGCAGTCCGCTGGCGATCGTGCTCCACCCGATCTCTTCATCCCCGGAATAGAAACGGGCCTGTTGCTGGTCGGTGTCGATGATGATCTGGGAGATCTTGCGGCCCTGTCCGTTCCATTCATAGAGCTTGGATGGCTTGGGCGGTGGTGTCTCGGCGACGATCTCCGTGCTCTCTGCCGCAGCCGTGGCCTCGCTCTCCTCTTCAGCGGCAATCGCGGACTCGCTCGGGGCGTGGGTGAACTTGGTCAGCACCCGAGACATCTCGGTGCAGCCGCTCAACAGCAGGACCAGTGCACCAGCGCCGAGCGTTCGCCCGAGCAGTGACAGGCTAGGTGAGTCGTGATCTGTGGGTCTCGTGCTCATCTCGTTCGATTCGTTCCAGGATGGACGGGCGATGCAGGTGTCCCCGCGCGTATCGATCACACCGTTGGCGATGCCCGCGCACGACTCGAGCCTTCGCTGGTGAAACCAGACGAAGCGATCGCATCGCGTTGATGTTATGACACAGGATAACCCGAGAATGCTTCATCGGCACACTATCGACGCGGTAACCTTGAAAATGCTTGATAGCCACAGGATCGACGTGGCCATGCCATTGCCACTGGCGTTGTGGGCCACTGCGGCGCGGCCAGTGACTCGGGCCGGTGCCTGAGCAGACTAGGCTGCGCGTGTCCGAGACGCGACACTCGACGCGCGAGGCGAGTCGCCGTGCCGACGCGCCACGATCTGAACCACATGCCCCTCGCCGGTGTGATAACGACCTTCGACGACCTCGCGCACGATCTCACGGCCGATCTCGAAATCAAGTCCGGCGAGCTCCTGATGAAGCGCCTCCAGGGCCATGTTGAGCGCTGCCTCGGGTGGACCACCGGTGCCGAAGCGAAGCTGCTCCGGGGTGTATGCCTCCAGGATCAAGACCCCGCCCGGGCGCAGCCCCGCGACGACCTGTCGATGCACCAGCCGCCGCAGCTCAGGCGGCACATGGGCGAAGATCGAGACGATGCCTGACCAGGCGTCCGGCATGATCTGGTAATGGGCCAGATCGCTCCGCAGTGTTTCGATCCGCACCCCACGCTCGGCCGCGAGACGCCGTGCCTTCGCCAGTCCCACGGCCGATTGGTCCACGGCGGTGACGGCATAACCCTGCTCGGCAAGCCAGACCGCGTTGCGTCCCTCGCCCTCGGCCAGACAAAGGACCGGGCCAGCTGGGATGCGTCCGGCCTGCTCGCGTAGAAAGTCGTTCGGAGCCGTGCCATAGGCGTAGTCGCTCTCGGCGTAACGTTCGTCCCACATCTGTCGAAATACTCCGTGCAAAGAAGCGAGAGATGGGGCGGGGCGTCAAGACTCCAAAGCGGTCGATGCGTTTGAAGTGAGTCATGGACTCCCAGCCCCAAAGGAGTCGGGGCCTTCCGAAAGGAGTCTGGGCCGCCAGGCCCCAAGGGAGTCGGGGCCTCCAGGCCCCGAGTGAGGATCCGCGAACGCGATCCGGCGAGCGTCACGTCCCCATGCGCGCTCCAGCTCAAGATGCGCGTTGAGACTGTCCTTCCTCGGGGCGAGGACGCCCC
>RZZN01000006.1 GCA_009929855.1 Gammaproteobacteria bacterium | reverse complement strand
TTCGATCAGGGGCCAGATGCGGCGCTTGTCGGCGTCGGCGGCCTCCATCTGATCGAGCGCCTCCTTGGCGAGATTCTTCAATTGGATGCGGTCCGCATCGGTCTCCGGGCTCACCGGAGTGGTGGGCAGCGCGATGGAGACGACGAGGTCGTTGCGATAGTTGGCCAGCGCGTGGAGCTCGTCAGGGGTCGGAAGGTCCAGGTAGAGCATCGAGGTTCCTGTTGTGTCTGGAAGAGGGGCGGTTCAGTGCCAGTGGCGCTGCACCGGTCTTGGTCTCGGGCCCTTGTGCCCTTGCGCGTGAGGCAAGCCTGTTGGGCGAGTCTTCGGGTTGTTTGGCCCGCAGGGTGTCGTGGGCAGCATGTCGCACTGCGCTCTGTACTTGAACGACCTTCATGATCGGTTCCCCGCTCATCGCGAAGTGAGCAGGGAGAAAAAAATACTGGGCCGCCAGCAACAATCGCGAATCAAGGCTCTGCATCCGCCGCGCTCAGGGGGCACGATCCACGTGACCTCGGTCCTGTTGCCACCCGACCAGCGTCGGATCGATCTGGACCCCAAGCCCCGTGCCCGGCGCGCAACATGCGGGCAGTGAAGACCATCGGAGCCTGCGCATCCATGACAGAAACGCCCACGCGACTCTTGATCATCGACGAGCAGCCGACCTCGCCGATGGCGGCCTCGATCTTCTGGTGGCACTCAACGGCGAGGATGGTCTGCGGATCGCTCGCGAAGGGAGGCCCGATCTGATCCTGCTGGACGTGCAGATGCCGTCCATCGACGGCCTCAGCCTCTGTCGGTGGCTCAAGGCGCAATTCTCAGCGGCCCAGCGTCAGTCCTTTGGCGGCGACTGAGCATTGCGACCAAGAAAGTCAGCCTTCAGCCAAAATGAGGCGGTCGCAGGCTCACGGCACTCAGAAAAGCGGGCACAATGGCTGCCGTCCCAATGACCGGGCAAAAGATCGCCCTGACGGATTCGCAACAGGGCGGCTAGGCGTGAAGCGGAAAGGAGCTGGCAAGCGCATGCAGCTGCCAGCAATGAGACCCTGGGGTGGATGGCCAGAGCAACAACCCGGGCAGACGCCCAGGTCCACCAACCGGAGCAAGTTCCAGACGGGCGGAGTCGAGCGAGCTTATGAGACTGATCATCACCGGTGCCGTTGCCGTCGGCATGAGCGCGGCAAGTCAGGTGCGACGCAGAAACCCCGACAGCGAGATCATCGTCCTGGAGAAGACCCAGGACGTCTCGAATGGTGCCTGCGGGCTGCCTGACACATTGCCGCTGGACGAGCGCATGGAAGACCTCCAGGTCATGTCGGCCGAGCGCAACCTCGACCTGCGCCTGGGGCATGAGGTCACGCGCATCGGCTTGAGCAAGGCACTGGGATGAGCGCAGCACAGTGCAGCCATTTCGAGCGCTTGGTCGCGGCCGTCACGGCCATCCCGCCGGTGGTCACCGCTGTGGCCCATCCCTGCAATAGCGCCGCGCTGGTCGGGGCTGTCGATGCCGCGCGGGCAGGCATCATGACACCGCTGCTGGTCGGACCGCGCGAGAAGATCCACGCCGCAGCGGAGTCGGCCGGCCTCGACCTCTCGGTCTACGAGATCGCGGACACCGAGCATAGCCAGGCCTCGGCCGAGACGGCGGTGGCCCTGGTGCGCGCAGGCCGCGCCGAGGCACTCATGAAGGGCTCGCTCAGCACCGATGAGCTGCTCGCGGCCGTGGTCCGGCGCGACACCGGTCTGCGCACGGGCCGGCGCCTGAGCCATTGCTTCGTCATGGACGTGCCCGGGCACGCCAAGCCACTGATCATCACGGATGCGGCCATCAACATCTTCCCGACCCTGGAGGAGAAGGTCGATATCGTGCAGAACGCCATCGACCTCGCCCGCTGCCTCGGGATCCAGACGCCCAAGGTCGCCGTCCTCTCGGCGATGGAGAAGGTCAATCCCAAGCTGCAGTCGACCATCGAGGCCGCCGCCCTCTGCAAGATGGCCGATCGCGGCCAGATCACCGGCGCACTGCTCGACGGCCCCCTCGCGCTCGACAACGCCATCGACCCAGAGGCCGCGCGCATCAAGGGCATCGCCGGACCCGTCGCCGGTGAGGCCGACATCCTGGTGACCCCCGACCTGGAGGCCGGCAACCTGCTCGCGAAGAGCTTGGCCTTCCTCATGAGCGCGGACTCAGCGGGCATCGTCCTCGGCGCCAGGGTCCCCATCGTGCTCACCAGCCGCGCCGATACGGTGCAGAGCCGGCTTGCCTCCTGTGCCGTCGCCGCCTTGGTGGCGCACCGGCGCAAGGCGTCCGCGGCGCTGGGTGCGGCATTGGGCGGTTGAGCTTCGCGGAGGTCTCCAGCATGAAACGCATATCGCTAGAAGACGCGGTCGCCGCCATCCCGGACGGGGCGAGCCTCGTCGTCGGTGGCTTCGTCGGCGTTGGCACCCCGGAGCGCCTTTGCGACGAGCTCGTGCGTCAGGGCAGACGCGATCTGACCCTCATCACGAACGACACGGCCCGGCCTGGTATGGGCGTCGGCAAGCTCATCTCTGCCCGATGCGTGCGCAAGGTCATCACGAGTCACATCGGCTTGAACCCGGAGACGCAGCAGCAGATGCATGCGGGCTCGCTGGAGGTGGAGCTGGTGCCTCAAGGCAGCCTGGTGGAGCGTATCCGCTGCGGTGGCTTCGGGCTTGGCGGCGTGCTGACGCCAACTGGCCTCGGCACCCTGGCCGAGGAGGGCAAGCGTCGGATCGAGGTCGATGGCAAGGACTATCTGTTGGAGACGGCACTGACAGCCGACTTTGCCCTGGTGCACGCCATGTTCGCCGACTACAGCGGCAACCTGCGCTACCTGCTGACGGCGCGCAATTTCAATCCCATCGTCGCCATGGCCGGCAGCAGGGTCATGGCCACGGCCGATCACATCGTCCCGGTGGGCGTGATCTCGCCCGACGATGTCATGACGCCCGCCGCGGTGGTCGACCACATCGTCGCGAATCATTGAAGCGGCCTGCATCCCCGAATTCCACGTGTACCAATGAATCCACAAACCCTCATCGCCAAGCGCGTTGCCCTCGAGCTGCAACCTGGCATGCTCGTGAATTTGGGCATCGGTATCCCGACCCTGGTCGCCAATCATGTGCCTGCGGGGATCGACGTCTTCTTTCAATCCGAGAACGGGCTGATCGGCACGGGCCCCGTCCCCGAGCCGGGCTTTGCGCATCCGAAACTCACCGATGCCGGCGGGCAGGCGGTGTCAGCGCTGCCCGGGGCCTGCACCTTCGATAGCGCCTTCTCCTTTGGTCTGATGCGGGGCGGTCATGTCGACATGACCGTCCTGGGTGGCCTGCAGGTCGACGGCGGCGGGCATCTGTCCAACTGGATGATTCCGGGCAAGCTGGTGCCGGGCATGGGTGGGGCCATGGACCTGGTCACGGGTGCCAAGCAGGTGGTGGTTGCCATGCAGCACACGGCCAAGGGCAAGCCCAAGATCGTGTCCAAGTGCAGCCTGCCCTTGACCTCGTTGAGGCCGGTCGATCTCATCGTCACCGAGATGGCCGTCATCGCTGTCGTCGCGGGCCGTCTGCGTCTGCAAGAGGTCGCGCCCGGCGTGAGTGTCGATGCGGTGCTGGCCGCGACTGAGGCGGCGCTCGAGGTGCCAGAACATGTGCCCAGCATGCCGGTCTAGATGAGGCGTATGGACGCCTCCTGCTGTGCGCCTGCATCTGCGTTGCCGCAGTGCTCGGGGAAGGTCAGATGAGCCTTGATCTCATCCTGGTGCTCGGGCTGCTCCTCGGCGCCGTCGTCATGTTCAGTCTCGGGCGGCCCCGTGCCGACGTCGTCGGGCTCCTGATGATGGTCGCGCTTCCCTTGACCGGCGTCATCGAGATGCGCGAGGCCCTTGCCGGCCTCAGCAACCCGAACATCGTCCTGATCGCGGCCATGTTCGTGATCGGCGAGGGACTCGCGCGCACCGGTATCGCCAAGGGGCTCGGCGACTGGCTGGTGACGCGCGGCGGCAAGAGCGAGACGCGGCTGTTGGCCATGCTCATGCTCATGGTGGGCGCGCTGGGCTCGGTCATGTACTCCACGGGCGTCGTCGCCATCTTCATTCCGGTGGCGCTGCGGATTGCTCAGAGCACCGGTCTGGCACCGTCGCAGGTCCTGATGCCGCTGTCCTTTGCCGCCCTGATCAGCGGTATGCTGAGCTTGGTCGCGGCGGCGCCGAATCTGATCGTGAACTACGAGCTTGTGCGCACCGGCACCGAGGGCATGCACTTCTTCACCCTTACGCCCATCGGCCTGCCCATCCTGCTGCTCGGCGTCGCCTACATGATGTTCGCGCGCCGCTGGCTGCAGGATGACCGCGCGGCTGGCGGTGCGAGCGGTCAAGCCTCGGACAAGCAGGCCAGTCTCAGGGATTGGGTCGATGCCTATGGGCTTGCGGATCGAGAGCTGCGGGTGCGCGTGCGCCCGGGTTCACCGCTCACGGGTCAGCCCCTGAGCCAGCTCCAGTGCCGGCTCGGGCTGGACGTCGGGCTGGAACCGGCTCCTCAGCCCGTCGTGCTGGCCATCGAGCGCCAGCGGTCCTTGCGCGCTGCTGTGATCGGCCCCGATCCCGCGATCGAGATCGCCGCCGGCGACATCCTGCTCATCGACAGCCCGACCCGGATCGCCGAGCCCACTGCCCAGTGTCAGGCGCTGGGACTCGAGCCCCTGCCGCTCTCGGGCGCCTACTTCACCGATCGGGCCCAGGAGGTCGGTATGGCCGAGGTGATGGTACCCGCCGAGTCGCGCCTGCTGGGCAAGACGCTCGCTGAGCTGCGCCGGCTCAGTGCGCTCGATCTCAGCGTCATTGGGCTGCGTCGGGGCCAGACTGCCCATACCCCCGAGCAACTGCGCGAAGACCGCCTGCGGCCGGGCGATACGCTGCTGCTGGTCGGTCCCTGGAAGGCGATCAGCCAGCTGCGCGGCGACCGGCGCGACCTGATCGCCCTCAACCTGCCGAAGGAATTCGACGAGGTGCTGCCGGCGGCCAAACAGGCCCCCTATGCCCTGTTGGCACTGACCGTCACCGTGGGCCTCATGGTGCTCGATCTGATGCCGGCCGTGCAGGCCGCGCTCATCGGCTGCCTGCTCATGGGCCTGTTTCGCGTCATCGATCTCGACAGCGCCTATCGCGCCATCAGCCTGCGCACCCTGGTGCTCATCGCGGGCATGCTGCCCTTCGGCATCGCGCTCGAGCGCACGGGCGGGATCGACCTTGCCGCGACCTCGCTCATCGCGTTGCTCGGCGAGGCGGGGCCCTACGTCATCCTGGCCACGCTCTATCTGGTCACGGTCTTGATCGGTCTGTTCGTGGTCGCTGCCGCCAACGCGGTCCTCGTGATCCCGGTGGCCTTGGCCCTGGCCGCGGAGCTTGGCGCCTCGCCTTATCCCTTTGCGATCATGGTCGCGCTGGCGGCGTCTTCGGCCTTCATGACACCCATCGCGCCGCCGAACGCCATGGTCGCGACTGCGGGAAACTACCGCTTTGCAGACTACCTGCGCATTGGGCTGCCGTTCGTCCTGATCGTGATGAGCGTCTCTTTGGTGTTGGTGCCCTGGCTATTTCCCTTTTATTGACAGATGCTTATGGGCACCCTGTCACGCTCGTCCTGGGCTTCGAAGATGCGCTCGCCGTCCTCGACGGGCGGATCACTCATCGTGCGGGTGTGCACTGCGCTCGTGTGCATGACGCTCCAAACCTGCTCGATCCAGCAGCAGGATCTGTCCGCGACCGAGCCGCAGCAGGCCGAGTCCCTCCAATCCTTTGAGCACGCGGCTGACCACCTCGCGCGCCGAGCCTAGATCGGCCGCGAGCGACTGGTGGGTCGTGTGGATGATGCGATCCGGTGCGCTCTGGTGCCTCTCCAACAGCAGCGCGATGAGCCGTTGGTCGATACGTTGGAAGAGCACGGCGTCGAGTACGCCAAACACATCATGCAAGCGCTCGGCCAGCAGGCCGAAGATATAGCGTCGCCACGGCTCGACCCTGGCCATCCAGTCCCGCATCGTCGCTGGACTCACCGCCACTGCCCGGACGGGTGTCTCGGTGACGGCATCGGCTGGAAATGCCCGATCGCTGAGGATGCAGGAGGCGGTGATGACACAGCTCTCGCCCGGGCTCAGGCGATAGAGCGTGATCTCTCGGCCGTTTTCACCCAGTTTGTAGACCCGTCCAACGCCGCTCAGGATCAGGGGCAGGATCTCGCAATGCGCGCCGTCTCGACAGATGCGCTGTGCGGCGGGCAGTGCGATCAGCCGGGTGCTCGCAAAGAATGTGCTGTGAAAGTCAGGCGGTGCTGCCGCGAGGAAGGGACAGGTGTCGAGGATCTGCTGGCACAGTCGAGGGTCCGAGATCATAAGTCACGCATCGAGTCGACATGCCGCCTTTGGGTCGCAGCGGCCAACCCGTCGCGATGCCTGTCGCCTGCGGGCTGGCCGATCCGGTGCTGGGAGGTCAATCCATCCTGGCGTAATAGGTCGCCAGATCATGGATCTCCTCATCCGTGAGCTTGCGCGCGAACTGCGACATGGATGCCTTCACATCGTTGTCACGCAGCCCCGATTTGTACGCATTCATGGTGCGCGTGAAGGCGATCGGCATCTGACCGGCCAAGGCCGGGGCGGCATGGATGCCGCCTTGACCATGACGACCATGACAGGAGGCACAGGGCGTGATCAGACGGGAGCGATCGCCCTTGCGCGCCAGCGCGGCGGCGTGCGCGAGGTCGGCCGTGTCGTCGGCACGCAGGATCGGGTCGACCGCGGATGGGGTCAAGCCCTCGTAGAAGACCGCGAGATCGGCCATGTCCTGATCGGAGAGCATGGGCATCAGCGCGATCATCAACTCGCTGCGCCGATCCTCGTTGCGGCGCTCGGCGAGATAGTCGAGCAGGATCTTGTAGGTGTAATCGGCCTTCTGGCCGGCCAGGCTCGGCCAGTTGGCCGTGGGGGCGATACCCGCCGCGCCATGGCAGGAGTCGCACATCCACTCCCGATGCAGCAGCTGGCCGCGAGCCGCGTCACCCTCGGGCATGGCCGCGAGTGTCGCCGACAGGGCCGCGGGGGTCCAATCGGCGGCGGGCGCACGGGTCTCGGCGGCTTGCGGTGACCAGCTCGCGAGCGCTCCGCCCATCAAGAGTATCAGCGTGGTCGCAATGGTCTTCATGCGAAACAATCCTCGGTGAATGAGGCCAGCCAGTTTTGCTGATACACGGCCCCCAGTCTGATCTGTGCCGGCGTGGCGTCGAGTGACTGAAAGCGCACGCCTGGATGGGCGGTGATGCGCCCGTCCTGGAGTCGATAGACGGCGGCCACGAAGAGCCCATACTCCGAGCCGGCCAGGGCATAGCAGGTGTTCTGCCAGGAGGGCGGGCCGGGCTCGCGACCGGCGAACAGATCCACCAGCGCGCGCGCGGTCACCTTGGCCTGATTGTTCGCCGCGTAACCGGATTTCGGCATCTGGTCGGCGATGCAGGCGTCCCCGATGACATGCACCTTGGGTTGCAGACGTGACTCGAAGGTCATGGGATCGATCGGGCAGAAGCCGCTCGCATCGGTGAGCCCCATGGCCTCGGCGATCGCCCCGGCACGCATCGGCGGGATGATGTTGATGACATCGGCGCTGACCCGTCCACCCTCGGTCTCGAGCGCCTTGGACCCGGCGTCCAGACTGATCAGGGTGCCGCCGTCCTGCTGGCGGATCCATTCGATCAGGCCCGGATTGGCGTGGGTCTGCACGTCATCGGGCATGTCGGCCATGAACTCCAGCGGGATGTTGAAGCCATAGAGCCGATTCCAGCCGAGCATCATGCTCTGATCGGTGACAAAGCTGTTGCGTGGATCCAGGATCAGGATCTTCGCGCGCGGGTTGTGCCGTTGACACCATTCGGCCACCAGCGCGCCGCGCTCATAGGGTCCGGGCGGGCAGCGGAATGGATTCGGCGGTGCGACGATCGCGAAGGTGCCACCCTGCGGCATCGACTCGAGCTGATTGCGCAGCAGCTGGGTCTGGGATCCGGGGATCCAGGCCGCGGGGAAGCGTGCCTTCGCCAGCGCCTCCGAATGGCCCTCGATCTGGTCGTAGAGCAGTTGGATCCCGGGTGAGACGATCAGGCGGTCGTAGCTCAGAGACTCGCCGCCCTTGAGTGCGAGCCGCTGGGCGATTGGATCGAAACCCACCGCCTCGTCGAAGACGAAGGTGACACCATACTTGGATTGCAGTGGCGTGTAGTCGATCTCCAGGTCGCTCAAGCCGACATGGCCGGTGATGACCTCGGATGAGCCATAGGGGCGCAGATAGCGGCGCTCCTTCTCCACGATCGTGACCCGAATGGCAGGGTCCATGAGACGCAGATACTTGGCCGCGGTGGCTCCGCCCACGCCACCACCGAGGATGACCACGTGCGCGCCAGTGGCGCCGCGCGCGCCGCCGAGCGGCAGCATGGTCCCCGCCGCCAGCGCCCCGGCGAGTGACAGAAATTCACGCCGTTTCATCGTGATGTCCCCTCACTCGGTTGGTTGACAAAGAATCTGGCCATGGCCTGGATCTCCGCGTCCGAGTAGCCCTGGGCCACCATCCCCATCAGGGTCGAGGCGCGTCGCTCCTCGCGAAAATCGAGCATGGTCTCGATGAAGATCGACTCTGGCATCCCGGCCAGCGGCATGAAGGCCGAGTCGTCGATCCAGCCGTTGGTGCCGTGACAGCCGGCGCAGGGATGGGCGAGCGTCTCCGGCGCGGCGATCGCCGCGTCCGCTCCAATCGGTGTCTCGGCCTGGAGCCCGCTGGAGACCAGGGTCGAGGTCAGGGCCAGGAGCATGAGCCAGTGTCTGTTGGGCAGCAGATGGTTGATCGACATGACCTTGCTCCTATTGCATCCAGATCCAGAAGCCCACGGCGAAGAAGTGGATGATCCACAGCACCAGCACGCTGATCGAGAGCGTGCCCAGACGGTCGAGGGCCGGTGACGGGGTATAGACGCCGGCGCTCTGACCTGACTTCCAGGCGACCCCGAGGTAATAGCCTAGGGTGAGTCCACCAACGATCAGGAAGGTCGCGAAAAAGAGCCCGGTACTGTACCAGTCCATGTTGATCCGATAGTCGAGCGGGGCGTAGCCGAAGATCCCCTGAAGGATGTTCCAGCGCAGTGCCTCGCGCGCCACCGCGGTCAGGAGGATCGCCAAGGTCGTCAGACCCATCACGCCATAGCCGAGTGCCGCGCTCTCGAGCCGCTTGCCGAGCAGCGAGGGGGCGATGGCCATGATCAGGATCGCCGTCATGGCGATCAGCGAGAGCACCACCGGGATGGCCGCGGCATGGCGCTCGGGCAGGGTCATCAGCCAGGCCAGGCCGAGCAGAAGCGAGACCAGACCACCGATGAGACTCAGGCGCACCGCCAGTGTTCGCACCCAGTCGAGATAGCCGGCGAGCTCGCGGGCATCCGCGCGCTGCCCGACATAGCGTCGGTAGGCGATCAGCCAGGCCCCGATCACCAGGGTCGAGAGACTCACGAAAAAGGCGAAGCGAAAGAGGTCATAGTCGTGCAGACCGGTGCCGGAGGCGTCGATCGCCCCTGCGGGCGCGTACCAGCTCATCCAGAGATCGGGCGAGAGCATCTGCTGCACCAGCACGTGCATGATGAATCCGACCACCAGCAGCAGGAGTAGTGACAGGATCATCGAGCCGGGGCAGCGGGTCTTCTCGGTCGCCAGATGATGGTTGAGGCCGTAGAAGACGTAGATCAGGAGATAGCCGAAGATCAGGATGACGATGAAACCGATCACCCACCAGGCCGAGAGGACGTTAGAGACATACCAGAAGGGGTCGTAGATGACCTGTACGAACAGCAGTGGCGCGACCCCGAGCACGATCGCGATCGAGACCGCGATCTTGGCGGTCAAGAGCATGGACTGGGCGAGTCGACGCCAGTGCCGATCTCGGCTGAAGGCGCCCCAGATGGTCAGCCCCGCCGCCCCCAGCATGACCTGGACCGAGACCATGTGCAGGGTGAAGGTGACGACGCCGAGGATCAGGAAGATCAGCGGGTGCGAGGGCACGCCGGCGACGTCTTTGAGTGCATTGAGTGTGAGTGCATCCACGGTCATCACTCCAGGTGGCTGTGCGGCGCGTCGGCCGCGGCGAGTCCCTGATGGCGCGCGGCATAGCGCTCGGCGACTCTGGGGTCGGCCAGGTTGGCCAGATAGACCGCCAGTGCCTCGGCCTCTGCGTCGGTCAAGGGGATCTTGGGCATGTAGAGCGTATTGCCGGTCGCCAGTGCGCCCTGCAGATAGACCTTGATGTCGTCGATGTCGGTGTTGCCGCCGAAATAATGGGCCAATGGCCGCATGCCGGTGTGGGTCAGTGAGTGACAATTGGAGCAGGCCACCAGCGCCAATGCATGGCCGACGCGCTCGGCATTCGCGGGCGTCACCTCGCGCAGCTCATCCGGGATGAAGACATGGGTCTTGAGAAAACCCTGCTCCTCCAGGAGCGGGATCTCGGAGGAGATGCCCATGCCGGGCACATCGCGCGCGATCACCTGATTGGAATAGACGTACTGTCCGGCGACATAGGGCTTGCGGATGGATTCGCGCGCGACCTCGCCGGGCCATAGCCCGAACACCAGGATGGCGAGCGCCATCACACCGGCGAGTGCCGGGACGAGTCGACGTGGCATGGCCAGGGTGAAGAGAAAATAGACCAGGATGCCGCCGAGCACGCCGAGCATGGCTGGCAGGAAATATTCGGGCAGACGATTCTCCATCACCAGGTGGGCATATTCGGGCAGGGTATTGACATACCAGAAGAGGATGGCCGCCCCGGCGATGCTCGAGACGATGCCGAGCCAGGCGAGACGGCGCACCATGTCGCGCTTGAAGGCCGGATCCTGGATCGAGCCGGCGACGATCCCGCCGACCACCGCGGTCATGGTGAACATGAAGGCGGTGCGCATAGCCAGCTGCGCGAAGGTGTTGGCGCCGTAGAAGCCGTAGAGATAGCCGCCTTGCTCGAACCATGCCTCCTTGCCGGGCCACATCATGAACGACAGGATCCCGATGATGACCAGCATGGTGGCATAGGCGGCGAGCCCGAAGATGATGGTGATGCGCAGATGGGTGCGCTGGTCGACCCGGCCGACCAGATAGACGATCAGATAGACACCGACCACCTCGATGACGAAGAAAACCCACTCGGCGGCCCACTTCCATACGAAACTGTGGATGAGCGCCGAGATTCCACGTGGACTGGCCACCGTGGTCGAGAACCAGATTCCAGGTCCGGTGATGGAGCCGATGACGTAGGAGAAGATGAGTAGAAACAGACCATAGCGCTTGATGAAGTCGAGCAGCTCGGGCTGATTGCGACGATAGGCGATGGTGGCGAGCGCGGCGAAGAAGATCGCCGCCCCGACCGAGGTATGTGAGGCGAGCACATGGATGGTGGCGATGATGCCAACGATCCAACCGCTGCCCACCATAGGCTCGAACCAGGTGGGATAGAGACCGATGAGCTCCATTGTCGTGACCTGCGGACCGCGAGGATTGTTCGGTGAGTGCTTGGTCAACCAGACGCATCGCAACCGATGCGCGCTCTCGATCAGGTCTGTGCCTGTGTTGTCCTCGTGACCTGCCGACCGTTGCGACACCTGCTCCCTGATGATCTGGCCAAGACCCGACTGGCTGGATTGCCGGAGTGCATATTAGCTCCGACTAAAATGTCTATTCATTGACGGATGTCGTTGTGTCATCGGCGCTGCCGTGAGGCCGCGCAGTCGGCGTGCAGGCGTGCTCGCGCATCCTTGGCGAGCGCGATTGGGGCCTTCAGGCTCCGAGTGAACGTCAGACCCGCTGGGTCTTGATCACCTCGTAGGCGGCGAGCGCGGCCGCGCGGGATTCCTTCAGATCGACCACTGGGGCGGGGTAGTCGATCCCGAGCTGGACGTCTGCCGCGCGAAGCACGGCGGCGGGCGCGGCCCAGGGTTGGTGGATGAAGCGATCGGGCAGCCGCGCCAGTTCGGGACACCAGTGTCTGACATAGACACCCCGTGGGTCGAAGCGCTCGCCTTGCAGCACCGGGTTGAAGATCCGGAAATAGGGTGCCGCATCGGCCCCGCAGCCAGCGCTCCACTGCCAACCGAGGGTGTTGCTGGCCAAGTCGGCGTCGACGAGTGTGTCCCAAAACCAGCGTGTGCCGGCCTGCCAGGGTAGACGCAGGTTCTTGGTGAGGAAGGAGGCGACGACCATGCGCACCCGGTTGTGCATCCAGCCGGTGTGCCACAGTTGGCGCATGCCGGCATCCACCAGTGGGATGCCGGTGGCGCCGCGCTGCCAGGCCGCGAGCAGCGCCTCGGCATTCTGCTCGCGCCAGGGCAGGGCGGCGAAGCGTGGATCCAGTGGCGCATCCGTGGTGTGGCCGAAGTGATAGATCAGGTGATGGGCAAATTCGCGCCAGCCGAGCTCGCGCATGAAGGGCTCGGCTGGCTCGGCGCAGGGATCGCCGAGCGTGTCGCGGACCATCGAGAGGAGACGTCGCGGGCTGATCTCGCCGAAATGCAGATGCGCCGAGAGCCGTGATGTGCCGTCGTGATCCGGCCGGTCGCGGTCGTGCCCATAGCGGTGCAGTGACTCGGACAGGAAGTGCGCGGTGCGCGCGTTGGCGGCATCCTCGCCCGGCGTCCAGGTCGCGCGCAGACTCCCATCCCAAGGGATGCGCGGGAGTAGGCCGAGGTCGGCGATACCGATCGGGTCCAGTGGCGTGGGCGCGGGCGGCAGCGCGGTGGGGGTTGGCAGGGCGTTGAGCGTCGCGAGCCGGGTGGTGGCGCGACGCCAGAAGGGGGTGAAGACCCGGTAGGGCTCGCCGCTGCCGGTCGCGATCTCCCAGGGCTCGAACAGCAGTGTCCCGGGGTGGCTCGTCACCGTCAGGCCATCGGCGCGCAGGGCTTGCTTGATCTGGGCGTCACGCGCGCGCGTGGTCGGGTCGTAGAGCCGGTTCCAATGGAGCCCTTGCGCTCCGGTGGCGGCGATGACCTGGCGCAATACCGCGAGGCTCTCGCCCTGGCCGATCCAGAGCCGGCTGCCAAGCTCGCGCAGCCGCTGCTCCAGCGCGGTGAGACTCCAATGCAGCCACCAGTGACTGGCCGCGCCCGGTGTCCAGGGAGACTCCTCCGCGGGTGCGTGAATGTAGAGCGGGACGAGCCGCTCGGCCTCGGCCACGGCCGCCTGCAAGGCCGGATTGTCGGCCAGACGCAGATCGCGGCGCAGCCAGAGGATGATGGTCTTGGGCCGGGGTGCCGACATCATTGCCCCCAGCGCTGGCGCAATGCATGCCAGGTCGCGCGGGCGGTGGCGGCGCCCCGATCCAGCCAGCCGCGCACTCGCGCGCGGGTCTCGCGCAGGAGTGGCATGCCCATCCACAGTTGATTGCGGTCTTGCGCCTGCTGCCAGAGCCGCTGGGCGGTGGGTGGGCGTGGCGGCGCGACCCCCATCCCGGCGGGGGCCGGTGGATGCTGCCTGGCCAACTCGGCGAGGATCTCCGATTTCAAGGTGGGCCAAACCGTGGCGATCTGCGCGGCGATCAGCTGTGGGAGCTGCTCATCGATCAGGCGGCGCTCGAGCGCTTGCAGCTCGGATTGCGTGGCCGGCGGCGGGAGCGCTGACTGCGTGGCGCGCAACTCGGCGACCTGTGCCTCCACCAGATGCTGGGTCTCGGCGCTGAGCAGCTCGGTGAGGTCATGTCGCAGATGTTCGATGGTGGCGGTCAAGCGTCGATCGAGCGCGGTCTGCACGCGGGTCTCGATCTGCTCCAGCAGTGCTGGGTCGTCGAGGGTGGCGACGAGGGGTGACGCGGGTTCGCGCGTCGGCGGGGGCGGCGCGGCGCGCGTCACCTGACCGGCGATCGCCGCGCTGATGCGCTCGATGAGTCCAGGGAGACGCTCGATCGCCACTGGTTTGGGGAGAACCTCGAGGACGCCCTTCTGCAGCGCCGTCGCGGTGAATGCCTCATCCTCACGGGTCGTGCAGAGCACGATTGGAATGTGGGCGGTGCGCGGATCGGCGTGGATGATCTCCAAGGCCTCGGAGCCATTCAGACCGGGCATGATATGATCCATGAGGATGGCATCCGGGATCTCGGACTTGAGTGATTCCACGGCGGTCTCCGCGGAGTCCGCGGTTTTGACCTCGATCCCCAGGTTTTTCAGCTCGATGCGCAGCCGGTAGCGGGTATCCCGGGAGTCGTCCACCAACAGGATCTTCATGATAGCGTGGCTCGGTCGTGTCTCGATGGATGGCGTCGTGCCGCGCAGTGTAGCGGTCGAGGGGGGCCGAGTGCCATGCTTGAGCAGCCGATCGAGCTCATCCGTCTGGAATCGGCCGCGGCGGTCGCCGCGGAGGCGGCGTGCCGAATCAGCGCGGCGGCAGGTCTGGCGATCGCCCGGCGTGGGCGCTTCCGCTGTGTCCTAGCGGGGGGGCGCACGCCTCTGGCGGCCTATCGGCGCTTGGCCGAGTCGTCCGAGGACTGGGCGCGCTGGTCGCTCTATCTCGGCGACGAGCGTTGTCTACCAGCCACCGATGCGCAGCGCAACAGTCATGCGATCGCCCAGGTGCTGACCGAGCGCGTGCCGATCGATCCACGGCGGATCCACTGGATCCCGGCCGAGCGAGGTCCAGCGATCGCGGCGGCGGACTATGCCGGGCTGATCGAGTCCGCGCTGCCATTCGACCTGATCCTGCTCGGGATGGGCGAGGATGGTCATACCGCGAGCCTCTTTCCCGGCCTGGAGGTTCCCGCCGACGTGCTGGTGGCGCCGGTCTGGCAGGCCCCGAAGCCGCCGCCCGAGCGGGTCACGCTGACGCACGCCGCGCTGGCCGCGGCGCCCTTGCGGCTGATCCTGATCACCGGCGCGGACAAGCGCGCGGCATTCACCGCTTGGCGCGGCGGGGCCGATCTTCCGGTGGCGCGTGTCGCCGCGCTGGGTCCGACCCTGGTCCTGTCCGATCACGACGCCACAGATCCCTCACCCTAGACAACGACTGAGAGTCGCAACGCCGAGAGGAGCCGACGCATGAATCTTCAAATGGCCATCCCAAGCGCACTGCATCAGCTGGCAAGCCTGATCTGGATCGGGGGCATGTTCTTTGCCCATTTCGCCGTGCGACCGACCCTGGCGGGCACGCTCGATCCGGAGCCGCGCCTGCGGGTGGCGCTCGGCGTCTTTCAACGCTTCTTTCCCTGGGTCTGGGCCGCGATCGTCCTGTTGTGGCTGAGCGGACTCTGGATCTTCCTGGCGATCCTGGGGGGCAAGGCGGCGCTCTACGTTCACGCCATGATGGGTCTTGCGCTGGTGATGAGCCTGATCTTCGTGGGTCTCTATGCACTGCCGTTTCGACGGATGCGCAGCGCCGTGGCAGCCGGAGAATGGTTGCGCGCCGCTGCCGCCTTTCGCTGGATCCGGGGCCTGATGCTGATCAATCTGACGCTCGGCCTGGTCACCGTGCTGATCGCCGCGGGCGGCCCCTTCCTGATCCCGGCCTGAGAGGGCCGCGGGTCAGCCGGATGAGCCGCGACCCGCTCACTGGTCCCACATCACATACTCGCCATCGGCCGCGGCGGCGCTGAGCAGCTCGATCAGCGGTCGCGCTCGATGGGCCAGGCTGACCGCCCGCTCCTCGCCCGCGGCGCGCGTCTGGGTCCGACCCGTGGCGGGCTCCAGAGGTGCATCGGGCTGCTCGGCGACCGCGGCCTGGAGCCGTTCCAAGGCCGCTGGGATGTCCTCCGCCATCAAGGCCCCTGGTATGGCGCCGCTGTGCCCCATCAACTTGATCAGTGTCTTGGCCACGTCGCCGAACATGGTGATGCTCGCATGGGCCTTGGTTTTGAATGTCACCAGCATCTCGACCTCGACTGAGTTGGCGTGGATTGACGATGTGCCTCTGGGGCAGGATAGCGCAACTGGCGATGGCGATGGCGGTGGGACGGGGCGACTGGGATCGGGTGGGGTGTCCGCGAGCGCCGGAGCACGCGCTCGAAGGTGCCATACTGATGCGCACGACCAATTGTTGGGGGTTCTGGTTGACCCAGAATCAGCGGCGTCTGAGCCGGAACTGGTGGTCTCGGGTCACCCTCTATCAGGGACCGTCCGATCTTTGGCCTGTCGACAGGCCCGCGGTCTGCCCGGAGTCGCTGCCGCGCCGGTCCCGAGATTGACTCAGTGAGTCAGGGCCGCGCGGCGAACGACGCCTCGCTCCAGTCGACGCCGGTCAAGAGCACCGAGAGCAGGCGCGCGCGCTCGGCGCAGGACAGATAGAGGTTGGTCACCAGGCCTGGGCGCTGTGCCGGGCTCGGGAAGAAGGCATGGAACAGCAGTGCGCCCCGCGCGTAGCCGAAGCTGCCGAAGCCATAGCCCATCGGTGTCTCGCACAGGGTCCGCGCATTGAGCTCGAGGGCGAGCCGGCGGCCCGCGGCATCCGTCGCGAAGCTGACCGGGAAGACTTGGCGCATGGCCAGACCATGCCCATACCAAGGATGAGTCTGATCGGTGGTGGCCTCGCAGCTCGATGACATGCCAGCGCCATAGGGAAAGGTCACCCTGAAGCCCTGTGCGTCACCCGTGCCCTGGAGTGCGGGTGAGCGCTTGAGCTCGGTCTCGGCCAGACGCTCGAGCTCGGCGCCGGGCCAGCGCGAGGGCGTGCGGCCGGCTTGATCGATCAAGAGGATCGCCTCGGCGATCCGCGCGTCGGGCGTCTCGCGCTGGCCCCGGGTGGGATGGGCGCTGTCGGCCGGGCGCGCGCCGAGCACCTCGGCGATCGCCGTGGCGCCCCGCTCGGCATCCCGGATCTGGAGTACGGCCGCGAGTCCGAGCAACCGCTGCAGCCAGTCCTCGCTGCCGGGCGAGACCCGGACCAGGGTGCTCAGGTCGAGGGTGTGCCGCACCGGATCATGGACCGCTCCGGCCATCCCGGCGGTGCGCAGCACGACTGCTTGGAGCACCTCCAGGGTCTCGTCGGTCGGGTTGAAGTCGCTCAGCAGCTCGGTGCGCACCTGCACCAGGTCGGTCAGGACGCCGTCCGGAGTCACCTCCTGGCCGATGACCTCCAGTGTCTGCGCCTGACGGTGGGGCCACCAGCGAAAGCCGCGCGAGGTGTGCTCCAACCAGGCCGCGTCGACTTGGAGCAGCTCGGTGCGCAGCCAATCGAGAGTGTGCTGGCCGATGCTCATGGGAATCCTCCATTGGGTGCCGTGGCGCCTCGATGATCCGGGGCAGACCAGGGCGCGGTCAAGTCCGCGGTCACTGGTCGATGGCCAGTCGCCGGGCCTTTCAATCGGCGTGGCAAGCGATAGAATGGCGGTTTAGATCGCTCCGAATCGGCGCTCGCCGGTTCCAGCCGACCCTTCCAAACGCTTCGCGGAGCACCATGAGCGATACCCTCGAGACGCCACGCACCAACTTCATCCGTCAGATCATCGAGGCCGATCTGGCGTCGGGCAAGCATGACCGGATCATGACTCGCTTTCCGCCTGAGCCCAATGGCTATCTGCACATCGGTCACGCCAAATCGATCGTGCTCAACTTCGGCCTCGCGCGTGATTTCGGCGGGATCTGCAACCTGCGCTTCGACGATACCAATCCGCACAAGGAGAATGTCGAGTTCGTCGAATCGATCATGGCCGATGTGCGTTGGCTCGGCTTCGACTGGGGTGAGCGGCTCTATTTCGCGTCGGATTATTTCGAGCAGCTCTACGGCTTTGCGATCGAGCTGATCGAGCAGGGGCGGGCCTATGTCTGCGATCTGACCGCCGAGGAGACGCGGCTCTATCGCGGGACACTCACCGAGCCCGGTCGGGACAGCCCCTATCGTGACCGCTCGGTCGCCGAGAATCTGGATCTGTTCAAGCAGATGCGCGCCGGGGCCTTTCCGGATGGCGCGCGCACCCTGCGCGCACGCATCGACATGGCCTCGCCGAACATCAATCTGCGCGATCCGGTGCTCTATCGCATCAAGCATGGTGTCGTCCATCACCAGACCGGGACAGCCTGGTGTCTGTACCCCACCTATGACTTCACCCATCCACTCTCCGACGCGCTCGAGGGGATCACACACTCGCTCTGCACGCTCGAGTTCGAGGATCATCGTCCACTCTATGATTGGTGTGTCGAGCATGTCTCGGTGCCCTACCGGCCACGTCAGATCGAGTTCAGCCGGCTCAATCTCGAATATACGGTGATGAGCAAGCGCCGGCTCACCGAGCTGGTGACCGAGGGTCATGTCACCGGCTGGGACGATCCGCGGATGCCGACCATCGCGGGGATGCGCCGGCGCGGCTACACGGCGGCGGCGATCCGCGACTTCTGCGAGCGGGTGGGGATCACCAAGTCGGACAACCTGGTCGAGATGGCGATGCTCGAGAGCGCCGTGCGCAACGACCTGGATGCCGTGGCGCCGCGTCGCATGGCCGTGCTGCGTCCCTTGAAGGTGGTGATCCTCAACTATCCCGAGGATGGCCAGGCGTCGATCGAGTCGCCCAATCATCCCAAGGCGGCGTCATTCGGGGTGCGCGCCATCCCATTCGGCCGCGAGCTCTATATCGATCGCGGCGATTTCGCCGAGATTCCGCCGAAAGGCTACAAGCGTCTGACCGCGGGGGGCGAGGTGCGTCTGCGCAACGCCTATGTGATCCGCTGCGAGGAGGTCGTCAAGGATGCCGCGGGGACGATCATCGAGCTGCGGGTCCATGCCGATCTCGAGACCCTGGGCCGGGAGCCGGTCGGGCGCAAGGTCAAGGGCGTCATCCACTGGGTCGGTGCGGCGCATGCCGTGCGCGCCGAGGTCAGACTCTATGATCGACTGTTCCGGGTGCCGCTGCCTGGCGCGGATGGACGGGGCTATCGGGATGACATCAATCCCGACTCGTTGCGCATCCTCGACGACGCGCTCGTGGAGCCCGCACTCGGCGATGCCGCCCCGGGCGAGCGTTTCCAATTCGAGCGCGAGGGCTATTTCGTCGTCGATCCCGACGCCACCCCAGGGCATCCAGTCTTCAACCTGACCGTCGGCTTGCGCGACACTTGGGGCAAGGGTCAAGGATGAGCGATCCCCAGCGACCCCAGCGTGACCCGGCACGCCCAGGGATCCCTTGGCATGAGCGGCGGATCGCCGACGTGGCGCTGCGGCTCTATGCGTCGCTGCACTCGCCGGCGGCCATCCTGGAGTCCTTTCGGCATGATGCTTTGCGCGCCGGGATGCTGGCGCGTGGCCTCTCGGAGACGCAGGGGCGCACGCCGGTGCGCATCGCCCGTTTCCCTGGGATCGAGTCGAGCAGTCGCAACTGGTCTGTTTACATGACGCTCGACCATCTGGTGATGGTCAACACCGCGATCATGGTCCTGCTCCATGCCATCTGCTCGGATCACAATCATGGCGCCGAGATCGGCCTCGAGGATGTCGAGCCGCACCGCGACGCCGGGCCGGATCGGATCCCGGCACTCGAGGCCGCAGTGGAGCGATACTCGGACCTGGTCGAGCGGCTCGGTCCGCTGCGCTCGCGCGAGCGTCATCCGCACCCCTGGTTCGGCCAGCTGAGCGCCCGTCAATGGCACGCCGTCGCGGCGATCCACAATCGCACCCATCGGATCCAGATCGAGCGGATCCTGCGCCGACTCCAATCATCATGACGGCCGATCACGCCGGGCGCGCCGAGGCGCTGACGCACCATTATCGGCAGCTGATCGCCTGCCGCAGCTGTCCAGCCATGCAGGGGCCACCGGTGCATGGCGAGGTGGTGATCTCGCCGGTCATGATGGTGGGTCAGGCCCCTGGTACGCGCGAGATCCAACAGGGCCGGCCCTTCTGTTGGACGGCCGGCAAGACACTCTTTCGTTGGTTCGAATCCATCGGTGTCGATGAGTCGACCTTTCGTCGCCGGGTCTTGATGAGCGCGGTCTGCCGCTGCTTTCCGGGCAAGAATCCCAAGGGTGGCGATCGCGTGCCCGATCGCGGCGAGGTCGAGCGCTGCGAGGTCTGGTGGCGCGGCGAGCTGGAGCTCAGCCGTCCCTGCCTGATCATCCCGGTCGGCAAACTGGCGATCGCCCAGTTCATGCCCTCGCGGCGACTCGACGAGGTGGTGGGTGAGCAATGGCGCTTTCGCGTGGCGCAGGGGCTGGAGGCGGATCTCATCCCGCTGCCCCATCCATCGGGTGCTTCGACCTGGTTCAAGATGGAGCCGGGCAGGCAGCTTCTGGAGCGGGCACTCGGCCTGATCGACTCGCATCCGGCCTGGCATGCGATCAGAGCCGAGCCGCGGGCCTGATCTGGGCGTGTCGGCCACTTCTGGACCGGGGCCCAGCATCCTCGCGCGCGCCTGACCTCCAAGTGGCCGCGCATGCCGCATCGGTGGACGCGTTCGCCGCGCATCCCCGGACTCCCTGCATCCGCCATCAGACCCGCTGCTGCTCGGGCTGGTGCGAGGCATCGACCTGCGCCTGAGAAAAGGCCATCAAGGCCGCCTGGCCGTGGGCGCTGGCCAGTCGGTAGTTCATCACCAGCGTGCGCTCATCCCCCGAGTAGGATGCGCGCCCGTCCAGACAGAGTAGATCGCCGGGCGTGACCGTGCCGAGCGCCTCGGCGAGTGTCACCGCCTGCTCCAGTCCCATGCGGCGCCGGCCCTGCTCGTAGCTGCTGATACGCGGCTTGGACAGCTTGCCCGCGGTGCGCGCCGCAAGCTCGCTCAAGCTGAGTTGCTGTCGCTGACGCTCGGCGCGCAGCCGACGTCCGATCTCTTGGGTCAGTGCCTTACCCTCCAACATACGCATCCCCCATCATCGACTCGTCTACGTGAGCCATGTGGAGAAGACCAGCGGTCAACGGCATGATCTCCCCATCCCCATCCCCATCCCCCTTGACCCTTTGACCTTTAACCCTTCACCTTCCCCTACCCATGACGCCCCGTCGTCCAGGCCGCGAAGATCAGAAAGATCCATCCGGTCAGCGCATAGAAGGCATAACGCCAGATCGGGGCGCCTGCCTCCAGACTCGCGAAGAGGGTCAAGAGGAGCGCGGGCAGGATCAGCAGGACCCCGGCCGCGGTCGCGAATCGCATCCACTCGAGGGCGATCGCGGCGCTGGTGAGCGTCAGTGCGATCAAGAGTGTGCCATAGAACCAGAGTGCGGCATGGGGGAGTGTCTCAGCGAACCCGGCGGCCCAGCCCCCCGCGTGCAATGGCGAGAATGCGCTCGGGTTCCACGCCCAGACGAGCGTGCTGATGCCGACCGAGACCAGCGCGACCGCGACGCCGCGCTTGACCCCGCTCATGCCATCCTGTCGCGTCAAGGCGATGAGCAACAGCGGGATGAGCATGAAAAAATGGGGCCGCGTGGCGATCGCAAGGCCACAGAGAAGCGTCGCGGCGATGACCGTGAGACGTCCTCTTGCCGTCAACACCCAATGGCTGGAGACGACCAGGGCCACACTGATCGCCAATAGATCCGCGCCCGTGAGGATCTCACCGACCGTGATGGTCGGGTTGGACAGGATCAGCACGACGGCCCCGGTCGCCGGGGCGGCGTCTGGCGTGAATGGATGCCGTCCTGTTCCGGCCAGCGTGAGCCAAAGGATCGGAAGCCAGAAGAAGGTCTGCCAGGCCGCCTCGCCCGTCAGCACCAAGAATGGGCTCGCCAGGATCAGCTCCCCTGGGAGCGGGCTGATGGGGTTGCCCCCCACCCCCACGAGCGCGCCAGTGGCCATGACGATTCCGCTGGCGGTATATGGATACTGACCAGCCAGCAGGGCCGCGGTCGCCACGTTGAGCGCCTCGTCGCGATCGCTGCCGCCCGAGAAGAGATCCCCTTGGTTCAAGGGTGGAAAGATCAGGAGGAACAGACCAAGGATGAGGATGAGCGTGGCAAGACCCAGGATCAAGCCGCTGGCGCGGCTGCCCTGGCTCACCACCGATGCCACCTGGATGCCGATCAGCATCTGGATCAGTGCCAGGACCGCAGGCAGCGCCGACCCTGGAAGTGCCAGGGACATCGCCAGTTGGGTCCAGGTGTGCAGTCCCACGAAGATCCCGCTGATGAGCAGGGCGATGAGCCAGAGCGGGCTGGGAAAGGACGACCTTGTCAGCGCGGCATCCACAGACTCAGCCAATCGGGCGCGGCTCAGCCAAGACGTTGCAGCAGATCGATCCGATGCGGCTTCCAAAGATGGACGCCCGTGGGCGTGAGATGACGCTCGAAGGCCGCGCGGATCGCCGCGACCCGCGCTTCGTCGAGTTGGCGCTCGGTGAAGCTGACCTCGATGAAACGGGCCGCGAAGCTCTCCCAGTCTGGATAGACCCCAGCGGACTCGAAGAAGACCTCGTGCACCAGCGCGAATCGGCCGCTCTCGACAGCCCGGCACAGTGCCGCGAAGGCGGCGGCGCGCACCTTTTCCTCATCCTCGATCAGACGCAGGATGGCGTTGAAGTCGCCCCAGTAGACCGGCTCGGTGACATAGAGTAGGCCGCCTGGGACCAGTACGCGATGGATCTCGGACAGGGCCTGGTCCATGCGTTCGACTGGGACATGGTGCAGCGACTTGAGCATGACCACCAGGTCATAGCTGGCCGCTGGATCCGCGATCGACTCGGCCCCGTCATCGCGGAAGCTGACCTGTGGCAGGTCGGTGATGGCGAGGTTGCGCTCATGCTGACGCCGATCGACCTCGGTCGCGGTGATGTGCGCCGCGCCCAGGCGGGTGGCCATGGCACGGGTCATGACGGCCGCGCCGCAGCCGAGCTCGAGGACTCGGCGGCCACGCAGATCGATCAGCTCCGCCATGAGATCGATCTCCTCGCAGCGGCGGTAGGCGTTTGGGTCGTTGATTCGCATCTGATGCTGTTCCAAAAGTCAGGATCATGGCGCGTCTTGATTGACCGACTGGCGCGATCGTCGAGTGCGAGACACGAACACCGCGACGGCCGCGGGCCAGAGCAGCGGTCAGTCAGCGCGTCTCAAGACATAGAAGACATATCCACAGATGCCCGCCGCGTTGGCCATGATCGCGATCTCTTGCTCGGTGAGGTCGGCGACGGCCTGTGCCTCCGGGTCGTTGGCATGGGTGGCACGGAAGGTCGCAAGACGTGATTGGAGCGGCCCCAGGTAGTCGAGCATCCAGTGGGCGTGCGGCAGGCTGAAGTGGTCGATGGGTTCCCAGCCGAGGGCGCGGGCGCTTGCCAGATTGTCCGCGACCTGGCGCATCGCGGGATAGTGTTCGCGCCAAAAGTCGGCTAGATCGGGTGGGGGATGGTCGGTGAGCCAGGACAGCTCGGAGACGACCAGATAGCCGCGCGCGCGCAGCAGCGCACGCCAACTCGCCAGACCTGCGTCGAAGCCCATGATGTAGATGGCTCCCTCGCTCCAGATCAGGTCGAAGGCGGCGGCGGGGAAGGGCAGTTGGCGCATGTCGGCCACCACTGGGTGGATCCGCGCGCTCAGACCGCGAGCGTGCGCGCGCTCGCGCAGATCCAGTAGGAAGCCGTGCACGCGATCGACCGCGGTGAGCGCTCCGCTGGTCAAGCGCGCGAGGTCGAGTGTCTGGGCGCCGGCGCCGCAGCCGATGTCCAGGATCCCGGGTTGAGCGGGCAGTGCGGTGCAGCTGGCAAAGGCCCGGCCGGTGGCCTCGGCGTGACCGGGCCCGAGACGAGCGAGTCCCTCGTGCAGCTTGATCAGCCAGTACATCAGTCGGGTCTCATCCATCAGGCCTCGCTCCAACCGCTGTTGTGTGACTCTTTTCGGTGTGCCCGACCCACCATGAGTGCGTTCAGGTGTCGTCGCCCCCGGGTTGCTCGCGGGTCAGCAGCAGGCGCTCCAGGATGCCTCGATAGATGAGTGAGAGTGCATCGAGCTCGTCGACACCAACCGATTCGTTGATCTGGTGGATGGTCGCGTTCACCGGGCCCAGCTCGACGACCTGAGCGCCGGTGGGCGCGATGAAGCGTCCGTCGGAGGTTCCGCCACTGGTCGAGAGCAGGGTCTGCACGCCGGTCACGTCGGCGATCGCCGCGCGTGTGGCCTCGACCAGCGCGCCGGCTGGGGTCAGGAAGGGGTGGCCGGAGAGCCGCCAGGTCAGCTCATAGTCCAGACCACTGGCGTCGAGGATCTGGCGCACGCGGGTCTGGATGATCGCCGGATCCAGCTCGGTGGAGAAGCGTAGATTGAACTGGGCGTCGAGCCGGCTGGGAATGACGTTGTCGGCGCCGGTCCCCATGCTGAGATTGGCGATCTGGAAGCTGGTCGGCGGGAAGTGCGCGTTACCCTTGTCCCACTCCTCGGCGCAGAGCGCGGCGAGTGCGTCGACGCTGGCATGAAAGGGGTTCTTGGCCAGATGCGGGTAGGCGACATGCCCCTGCTTGCCGTGGATGCGCAGATCGCCATTGAGGCTGCCGCGCCGACCGTTCTTGATGGTGTCGCCGAGTCGTTCTCGGCATGAGGGCTCGCCGACCAGCGCATAGTCGATCTTCTCGCCGCGTTGCTCCAGACGCTCGATGACCGGCCGGGTGCCGTCGATCGAGGGGCCTTCCTCGTCACTGGTGATCAGCAAGGCGATGGAGCCTGGATGATCAGGGTGCGCGGCGACGAAGGCCTCGATCGCGGTGATCATGGCCGCCAAGGAGCCCTTCATGTCGCAGGCGCCGCGTCCATAGAGACGTCCGTCGCGGATGCTCGGGGTGAAGGGTGGGGAGTCCCATTGATCGAGCGGACCGGTCGGCACCACGTCGGTATGGCCGGCAAAGCAGACACAGGGGCGGGTCTCGCCGCGCCGCGCCCAGAGATTGGTCACGACGCCGAAGGGCATGGGCTCGATGCGGAATCCGGTGGCCGCGAGACGCGCCGCCATGAGGTCTTGACAGCCCGCGTCGTCAGGGGTGATCGAGGGGCGGCTGACCAGATCGCAGGCCAGCGCGAGGGTGGGAGAGGGCGACATCAGTCCAGTAGCCTCTGGTAATCGGTTGCGGAAAAGCCGAGATGGCGCAGCGTGCCGGTGTCGAGGAGCGGGCGGCGGATGAGCGCGGGCTGCTCCAGCATGAGCGCGATCGCCTGCTCGGTGTCCAGTTGCTCGCGCACGGCCGCGGGCAGGTTGCGCCAGGTCGTGCCGCGACGGTTGATCATGGCCTCCCAACCCAGCTCTGCGACCCAGGCACGCAGACGGTCCGCGTCGAGGCCGTCACGCCGGTAGTCGTGGAAGCGATAGGCGATGCCGTGCTCGTCGAGCCAGGCGAGGGCCTTCTTCATGGTGTCGCAGCCGCGGATGCCGTAAAGCTCGATCATGGCGGATTGAGGTCCTGATTCAAGATGCGCGAGCCCAGTGGGTACGATGCAGGAGCGCGGTGGGTCGGGGCGCGCGAATCGGGTCGCCGGGGCCCAGCGCCACGACCCCGTCCCGGACCCGCCGCGCGCGCCCTCGTCTCAGATGTCGCGCAAGAGCTCGTTGATGCCGACCTTGCCGCGGGTCTTCTCATCGACCTGCTTGATGATGACGGCGCAATAGAGACTGTGGCTGCCGTCCTTCGCCGGCAGGCTGCCGGGGACGACGACCGCGCCTGGCGGGACGCGTCCATAGAGGATCTCGCCGGTCTCGCGATTGAAGATCTTGGTGCTCTGACCGATGTAGACACCCATCGAGAGCACCGCCCCCTCACCGACGATCACCCCTTCGACGACTTCGGAGCGTGCGCCGATGAAGCAGTTGTCCTCGATGATGGTCGGCGCGGCCTGCAGGGGCTCCAGGACCCCACCGATCCCGACCCCGCCAGACAGATGGACGTTCTTGCCGATCTGCGCGCAAGAGCCGACCGTGGCCCAGGTGTCGACCATGGTGCCAGAGTCGACATAGGCGCCAATGTTCACATAGGAGGGCATGAGCACGCAGCCGGGCGCGATATAGGCACCCCGGCGCGCCGTGGCCGGCGGCACCACCCGCACCCCGCCTTCACGCAGCTCGCGCGAGTTGGTGTCGGCGAACTTCGACGGGACCTTATCGTAGTAGTTGGTGAAGCCGCCCTTGATGAAGGCGTTGTCCTCGATGCGGAATGACAGGAGGACGGCCATCTTCAGCCACTCGTTGACCACCCAGTCGCCATCGCGTTTCTCGGCAACCCGCAGTTCGCCGCGGTCGAGCCGCGCGATGGTGTCCTGGACGGCATCACGCACGCGGGTCTCCACCGTGCGTGGGGTGATCTCGGCGCGGCGCTCGAAGGCCTCTTCGATGATGGAACGTTGGTCGCTCATGAATTGCTCTCTATCGATCATATGGAGGGTGGATGTGCGAAGTGCGGGATCGTCGACTCTCACAGGCTCGCGACGAAGCGCCGGATCCGGTGCGCGGCATCGATGCATTCATCGAGCGGCGCGACCAAGGCGATGCGGATGCGATTCGCCCCTGGATCCCGGCCCGCGACCGCGCGCGAGAGAAAGCGCCCGGGGAGCACGGTGACATGCTCGGCGGCATAGAGTCGGGCCGCGAATTCGGTGTCCGGGATGGGTGTCTCGGGCCAGAGATAGAAGCTCGCCCGCGGGGTCGGTATCGTCAAGCTGTCCCCGAGGATCTCGAGGACGGCACTGAACTTCTCGCGATAGCGCTGGCGATTCTCCCGGACATGGGTCTCGTCGCTCCAAGCCGCGCGGCTGGCGTGCTGATTGGGCAGCGACATGGCGCAGCCGTGATAGGTGCGATAGGCGAAGAAGCGGTCGATGATCGCGGCGTCCCCGGCGACGAAACCGGAGCGCAAGCCCGGTGCGTTGGAGCGTTTCGATAGGCTGTGGAAGACGACGCAGCGCTTGAATTCGTGGTTGCCGATGGCGGCCGCGACCTGGAGCAGACCCGGCGGTGGCGCGGCCTCGTCGAGATAGAGCTCGCTGTAGCACTCATCGGCGGCGATGATGAAATCGTGCCGGTGGGCCAGCTCGATGAGCCGCGCGTAGGTGGCCTGATCGATCAGGGCCCCGGTGGGGTTGCCCGGCGAGCAGACATAGAGCACCTGACAGTCGCGCCACACCCGCTCTTCGACCTGCGCGAAATCCGGGATGCAGCCGTTGGCGGCCGCGCAGTCCAGATAATGCGGCTGTGCGCCGGCCAGCAGCGCCGCGCCCTCGTAGATCTGGTAGAAGGGGTTGGGCATCAGCACCAGGGCAGGACGCGTGCGGTCGATCGCGGCTTGGGCGAAGGCGAAGAGTGCCTCGCGGGTCCCATTGACCGGCAGGATCTGGGTCTCGGGGTCGATCCGGAAGGCCGCGGGATGGGCGCCGCCGAAGCGTGCGCTGATCCAGTCGGCGATGCGCTCGCGCAGCGCTGGCACGCCACGCGTGCTCGGATAGACCGCCAGTTGATGCAGATGCGCGATCAGGGTCTCGGTGATCAGACTGGGCGTCGGGTGCTTGGGCTCGCCGATCGAGAGCGCGATGTGGTCGCGGTCAGCCGGCGGGGTCAAGCCCTGCTTGAGCGCGTTGAGTCTCTCGAAGGGGTAGGGCAGCAAGCGCCCGAGATCGGGGTTCATCGTGGATCTCGTGGGTGTCGGGGTCGGTGAGTCGGATGATGGCCGATCAGTATGCTGAATCCATCCGCGGATGCCAACCTTGGCGCCCCGCCAAGGTTGGCAAGGCGGGCGCGCGAGGCGCTGGCCGGGGATCGCGAATCTCGTCACAATGGCCCAGTCTATCACTGCACATCCGAGCGCGTTGCCATGACCCATGCCCCCAAGATCGGTTTCATCAGTCTGGGTTGCCCCAAGGCGACCGTGGATTCGGAGCAAATCCTCACCCGCTTGCGTGCCGAGGGCTATGGAATCCGTTCGAGCTATGCGGATGCCGACCTGGTGATCGTCAACACCTGTGGCTTCATCGACGCGGCGGTGGAGGAATCGCTCGAGGCGATCGGCGAGGCCTTGAGCGAGCATGGCCGGGTGATCGTGACCGGATGCCTGGGGGCACGTGCCGAACAGGTTCGTCAGGCCCATCCCGAGGTTCTGGCGGTGACCGGCCCGCATGCGCTCGATGCGGTGATGGCCGCGGTGCATGCCGAGCTGCCCGCGCCACATGATCCCTTCCAGAGTCTCGTGCCACCGCAGGGTGTGAAGCTCACCCCGCGTCATTACGCCTATCTGAAGATCTCCGAGGGCTGCAACCATCGCTGCAGTTTCTGCATCATCCCGAGCATGCGGGGCGATCTGCGCAGTCGTCCGATCGGGGATGTGCTCACCGAGGCCGAGCGTCTGGTCGAGTCGGGCGTGCGTGAGCTGTTGATCATCGCGCAGGATACCAGCGCCTATGGCTTGGATCTGCGTTATCGCCCCGATTTCTGGAAGGGCCGTCCGCTCTCGACCGAGATCACCACGCTGGCCCGCATGCTCGGCGCGCTGCCGGCTTGGGTCAGGCTGCACTATGTCTATCCCTACCCACAGGTCGACGCGCTGATCCCGCTGATGGCCGAGGGACTGATCCTGCCCTATCTGGACATGCCGCTGCAGCATGGCAGCGAATCGATCCTCCGGGCGATGCGGCGCCCGGCCGCGACCGAGAAGGTCCTCGAGCGACTCGCCCGGTGGCGCGCGCAGTGTCCCGAGCTGGTCATGCGCAGCACCTTCATCGTGGGCTTTCCGGGAGAGACCGAGGCCGATTTCGAGACCCTCCTGGAGTTTCTGCGCGCCGCTCGGCTCGATCGCGTCGGCTGCTTTCCCTACTCGGCGGTCGCGGGCGCGAGCGCCAATGACTTGCCGGATCCGGTCCCCGAGGCGCTCAAGCAGGAGCGGCTCGAGCGCTTCATGGCGGTGCAGGCCGAGATCAGCCGAGAGAAGCTGGCCGAGCGCATCGGACAGCGTTTGACCGTGTTGGTCGACGAGGTGGGCGAGGATGAAGTCATCGCGCGCAGCTACGCGGATGCCCCGCAGATCGACGGCGAGGTGATCATCGCTGGGGCCTGGGAGCTGGATCCAGGTGATTTCATCGAGGTGGAAGTGACCGACTCGGGCGACCATGATCTGTGGGCGCGGCCGATCGAGTAGCGGCGCGTGGCGGTCATTGAATGCGAGCTCACACGGTGATTGGCATCGCCGCGAGTGCGTGGGTCAGTCGGCTCGTCCCTGAGCCGCGGCCCTGGAGCGGGTGAGCGCCCGCGGCGAGCTTAGAAGGCGGGTCCTGGCTGCTTGCCCATCTTCTTCAGGATGAGGGCGAGCGGGCAAAAGCCGGTGAAGGCCGATTGTAGGAGGTTGAGACCAACGAAGCCGGTGAACCACAGCCAGTAGAGGCTATGGAAGGCAGCGAGCAGTGCCGAGAGGATGATGAAGGTCCCGGCGACGGCCAGGACGATGCGTTCGATGGACATGTCGATCTCCAAATCTTCGAGGTTGAATGGTTTCAAGCAAGAATATTAGTGACCACCTATACTGATCTCAAGGCCGACCCTCCTGGCGCAGGGTCGGAGACTTGGGGGTGACCGCCAGTGGACCCGGATGATTTTCCCTGTCTGAGCGAGTCGTTGATGCGGCCCGCGGCCTATCCGCACCCCGTCACTCGGGTGCAACGCATCGAGACGCACATCTCCTATGTGTTCTTGGCGGGTGACTTCGCCTACAAGCTCAAGAAGCCCATCGCGCTGGGCTTCCTCGACTTTTCCACCCTGCAGCGGCGCCACCACTTCTGCGACGAGGAGCTGCGGCTCAACCGCCGGCTGGCCGATGACCTCTATCTCGATGTGGTCGCCATCACCGGCACCCCGGATGAGCCGCGGATCGGCGGCACGGGTCCGGTGCTCGAGTATGGCGTGCGGATGCGCCGCTTCGCGCAGGAGGGGCTGCTCGACCGCCAGGAGATCACGGGTGAGCTGATCGATCGTCTGGCCGCGATGGTCGCCGATTTTCATGCCCGCATCCCCCTGGTGGATCCGGACAGCCCATACGGCACCCCGCGCGCGGTGCTCGGCCCGATGCTCGACAATCTCGCGCAGATTGGCGCGCGCATGACGCAACCCGATCTGCTCGAGCAGCTCGCTCGGCTGGAGCGTTGGACCCGTGGGCGTTGGCAGGCACTGACCCCGGCGATCGAGCGACGCCGGCGCGAGGGTCATGTGCGCGAGTGTCATGGCGACATGCATCGCGGCAACATCGCACTGGTCGCGGGCGAGATCCGCATCTTCGACGCGATCGAGTTCAACCCGGCCCTGCGCTGGATCGATACCGCCAGCGAGATCGCCTTCCTCATCATGGACCTGGAGGAGTCTGGAACACCCCAGATGGCGCGTCGCTTGCTCAATCGCTATCTGGAACGTTGCGGCGACTATGGGGCCTTGCAGGTGCTGGATCTCTACAAGGCCTATCGCGCGCTGGTACGCGCGAAGGTCATGTCGATCCGTCTCGGCCAACAGCTCCCGGATCCAGAGGAGGCGGCGCGTGATCTGGCGCTGTGCCGTCGCTATCTGGATCTGGCCGAGTCCTACACACACCCGCGCGCGCCGCGGCTCTATCTTGCCTCTGGTCTCTCGGGTTCGGGCAAGAGCCATCTGTCACGGCAGCTGAGCGAGCAGCTGCCGCTCATCCATCTGCGCTCCGACGTCGAGCGCAAGCGACTGTTCGGGGTCGCCGAGAGCACGCCCGCGCGCTCGTCGGCCACCCTCGGGCTCTATCTGCCGACCGCGACCCAATGGACCTATGATCGGCTGCTGCATCTGGCCGAGCGCATCCTCGGGTACGGTTATGACGTCTTGGTGGATGCGACCTTCATCGATCGGTCTCAGCGCGATCTCTTCCGGGAGCTGGCGCGGCGGCGTCTGATCCCGGTCGCGCTGCTCAGCCTGGAGGCCCCACCCGAGTTGCTGCGCGAGCGCATCCGTCAACGTCTGGCATGCGACTCCGATGCCTCCGAGGCCAATGTGCAGGTCATGGAATCGCAATGCGCGGCACGCGAGGCCTTGGGCGATGATGAGCTCGAGTATGTCGTGCACATCGACACCAGCCAGCCGATCGTCATCGCGGAGCTGCTGCGGCGCGTCGAGACGCTGCTGGCGCCCCAGTGCGTCCAGGCCGCGGCGGCCGGCCCGCGCGAGGCTGGTGCGCGCTGACTCGTGCAGCCCACCGCGGGATCGCAGTCACACCAGGATCAAGACGACCCCGGCGAGCATCAGTGAGCCTGCCGGCAGACTGGCCCTCAAGCCAGGCTCGCGGAAGATGAGCGCGCCATAGAGGATGCCGAAGAGCAGGCTGGTGCGCTTCACGGCGATCATGTACGCGACCTCGACCTGCTGGAGCGCGAGGAAATGGGTGTAGACCATCAGGGCCATCAGGAGTCCGACCACCAGCACTGGGAGTGGCCGCTTGGCCAATCGCGCCAAGATGCCGGGCTGGGGTAGCACGAAGAGGATCAACACGGCCGCGCCGAGCAGGGCGAAATAGAAGGCGCCGAAGTCCTCCGCGGCAAGGTAGCCCATCGCGCCCTTGCCGAGCGTGGCGGTCACCGCGTAGATGGCCGCGACCCCGAGCATGATCCGGGATCCGCGCTCGCGCAGGATACTGCTGAAGGGCCGTGTCCAGCTGCGCCAATCGGCCATGCGGGCATGCCGTCGATTGAGCAGCCAGGCCCCGGCGACGACCAGCAGCACCCCGCCCGCACCCTGGAGGCTGACCGCCTCGCCGAGGACGATCCAGGCGACAGCGATGACGAAGACCGGTGTGAAGGCCAGATAGGGGAGTGTGAGCGAGAGTGGATGATCACGGATCGCGATCATGTAGAGCAGCATCGCGACCAGCTCCAACGGAATCAGTGCGGCGATCCAGAGCCAGAAGACCGGCTCGATGGATGTGAGCGGCCCCATCCCGACCAGCAACGGGGCCATCAAGAGACCGACGATGCCGAATCGGACCACCACCAGCTCGCGCGCCGAGAAGCCTTGCAGCCATGCCTTGGTCGCGGCGTCGGCGCTGGCCAGGCTGAAGGCGCAGATCAATGAGAGGCTGATCCAGTCCACGCCGCCGCTCGGCAGTGCAGGGGTCGATCCGGTCGATGGCGCCGAGCCGTCGATGCCTCGCGCGCGTGCCGCCGTCTCGCCACGCGCGGGTTGGCCATCACCGCGTCGGCCTGCTCATCGGCTCAGGCGCTCGCCGCGTGGTCGCGGGCGACCGGCAAGGCCGCGGTCAGGACCGTCGCCGCTGCACCCGCGCGGTGGGCGTGCTCGCTCAGGTGGCGACGCCAGCGGCGCGCGCCCGGCTGACCATGGAACAGACCCAGCAGGTGTCGGCTCAGCGCGGTCAGTTGGAGCCCCGCGGCCAGCTCGCGCTCGACATGGGGCAGGAAGGCCGCGAGGACCTGGTGACGGCTGGGTATCGGTCGCGGATCGCCGAAGATCACCTGGTCGGCGGTGGCCAGGATCCAGGGGTTGTGATAGGCCTCGCGGCCGATCATCACCCCGTCGAGGCGGGTCAAGAAGCTCGCGGCGTGCGCGATACTCTTGATGCCGCCGTTGATCAGGATCCGCTGCCCTGGCAGATCCTGCTTGAGACGCTCGACGAGATCGTAGCGCAGCGGTGGCACATCGCGATTCTCCTTGGGGCTCAGCCCCTTCAGCCACGCCTTGCGGGCATGGATGATGAGTGCGTCACAACCGGCCTCGGTGACCTGTCCGGCGAAGTCCAACAGCTCCGCATAGCTGTCGCGCTCGTCGATGCCAATGCGGGTCTTGACCGTCACCGGCACGCTCACGGCGTCCTTCATCGCGGCGACGCAGCTCGCGACGAGTCCTGGCTCGGCCATGAGACAGGCACCGAAGCGGCCGGTTTGGACCCGATCGGATGGACAACCGACGTTCATGTTGATCTCGTCGTAGCCACGCCGCGCGCCCAGCCGGGCACAGGTCGCGAGCTCCAGTGGGTGCGAGCCGCCGAGCTGGAGCGCGAGCGGATGCTCGAAGGGGTCGAAGCGCAGAAAGCGCTCGGTCTCGCCATGCAGGAGCGCGCCAGTGGTCACCATCTCGGTGTAGAGCAGCGTGTGGCGGCTGATCAGGCGCAGAAAATAGCGACAGTGACGATCGGTCCAGTCCAACATCGGGGCAACGCAGAGCCGACGATCGAGCGGCGTGCCCACGCTCGGTATTGGCGTCGCGGTAGTCTCTGGTGTGGCCGTGGCGGTGGTGGTCAATGCGAATCGATCCTATCAATGGGGCTGGTGCGCTGGAGCGGGCACCGCGCCATCCTCGGGCTGGGGGGCGCGACTAGGGTGATCTGGCGGCGGCTCGGTGCGGGTTGCCTGTCGGCCGCGGCGCCATCGTTCAGAGCCCGAATTCCTGGCGTAGCCGGCTCTGAAGCCTTTTCGCCTGTCTGAATGATTCCTTGAGCATCAGCCGGTGCAACTCGTTGAGGTCGTCGGGATCGACACGGTTGATGGCGTCCTGATCCTTGGTCTGGATCTGCTGATGGATGCGGAAGCGCTGGATCAGTTCGAAGCCCTCGATCTCGGCGGCGACATCGGCCGGGTCGCGTCGTTGCGCGGCACCGGCGAGGCGCAGCCGCTCGGCGGTTGCGGTGGCGCTGATGCCGTGCTTGAGCGACCAGAGTCGTCCAGCGTCCATGAAGAAGCGCGCGCCCTGGAGCTTGAGGTCGATGGTGTGTGGAAAGTCACGGTTGCGATCGAAGGTGAACTGGCCGGCCCAGCCCAGCGGCGGGCTGACTTCGAGCGCCTGCGCGGCCAGACAATGGAGGAAGCGGGTCTGCTCGGGGGCGGCGTGGCTCAACCAATCGCGCAAGCGATCCACTGGCTCGTCGCTGCCATAGAGCGGGCGAAAGTCGAAGAAGATGGTGGACTTGAGCACGGCCTCGGGATCCGCCTCGTACATCCAGTTGGTGAAGGCCCGTTGCCATTCGTCAGCGCTCAGGCAACAGTCTGGATTGCCCGCCATGATGTTGCCGCGACAGCGCTCGAAGCCGCAGTGGTGCAGCGCCCGATTGACCGCCTCGGCAAAGGGGAGGAAGGCCGCGCGCACCGCCTCGGTCATCGCCGCGTCGGGCGGGACGAACAGCAGGCCATTGTCCTGGTCGGTGGCGAAGGTCTGCTCCAGTCGACCCTCGGAGCCGAAGGCGAGCCAGCACCAGGGGACCGCGGGCAGATCGTGCTCATCCTCGATCAGCTCGATGATGCGCATGGTGATGAGGTCATTGAGACCAGACATCCATTCGCAGATCGCCGCCACGCCCATGCCGGCGCGAAACAGCTCGGCGCCCCGGCGGCGCACCCGATCAGTGGCCAGGGCCATGGCCGCGACATCGCGCGCGGACTTGATGGTCGCGATCAATTCCTCGGTGCCGCCGGCGCGCAGTCCAAGGAGATCGGCCTGAGCGACCAGACCATGGAGTCGTCCATCCGGCTCGGTCAGGACCAGGTGCTCGGCCCCACGACGGGCCATCATGACTCGCGCGCGGTGCACTGACGCATCCGCGCTCAGTGTCAAGGGGGCGCCGACCATGTGGATCGCGACCGGGTCGTCGAGACCGCCGCCCTCGAAGCTGATCACGTGCAGCATGTCGCGCAGACGAATCAGACCGAGCGGTAATCCGCTGGCCGAGTCGCAGACGATCGCTGCATCCAGATTGCGTTGGCTGAGCTGATAGAGCGTCTCACGCAGACTGCTGGCCGGTGCCACGACCAGCGGCTCGCGGCGGGCAAGGCCGCGCAGGATGGCCTGGTCGGTACCGCCAGCGGCGAAGAGACTGGGGTTGTCCTGGATCGGCGACGCGGTCTCGTGCATGGCGCTAGGATTCTCGCTGGCTGTCGAGGAGCTCCTTGACCTTGTCGACCAGCTCGCGGGTCGAGAAGGGCTTGGACATATAGGCATCGGCGCCGAGCGCGAGCCCTTTCTTGAACTCTGCCTCGCGCCCCTTGGCGGTCAGCATGAGGATGCGGGTGGCGGCGACCTGAGGGTCGGCGCGGATGGCTTCCAACACGCCGAAGCCGTCGAGCTTCGGCATCATGACATCCAACACCACCAGGTCTGGCCGATGGGCGCGCACGGCGACCAGGCCGGCCTCGCCATCGCGCGCCACATGGACCTCATGGCCCTCGCGCATCATCAGGAATTCCAGTGAGATGACGATGTTGGGCTCGTCGTCGATGATGAGGATGCGCTTAGTCATGTTCAGGCCTTGGATCCGATGGGTTGGCGGCGTGGGCTGGAAGCTCGAAACAGAGGGTAGCACCTTTGCCCGGTGGGCTTTCGGCCCAAATGCGTCCGCCCAGATTGTCGATGATTTGACGGCTGATCGGCAAACCCAGCCCGGTTCCGCCAGGCTTGGCGCCGCCGGTGGCGGTCTGGTGGAACTTCTCGAAGATCCGCTCCAGCTCCTGCTGCGGGATCCCGGGTCCATTGTCGGTGACACAGACCCGCCACTGGTCGGCGACGTCCGTCAGCCTGATGCGCAGCTCGGCGGCGCCTTGCGGGGCGAACTTGGCCGCGTTGGCGATCAGATTGACCAGGACCTGGATGATGCGGTCGCGGTCGCCCCAGACCCGCGCGGTCGTCGGGTGCAGCTCCAAGGTGACCCGGCCGCCGCGCTCATGCACGTACTGCTCGGTGGCCTGCACCGCCTGCTCGATGAGTGCCTGGAGCTCCACCACCTCGGTGCGCCAGTGGGCATGACCGGATTCGATCTTGGCCAGATCGAGCACCTGATTGACCAGACGCGAGAGTCGCTCGGTCTCGCTGACCAGGATCCCGAGAAAGCGCCGTCGTTGCTCGAGATCGATCTCGGGGTCGTCGTGAAGGATCTCGGAGAAGGCACGGATGGAGGCCAGTGGGGTGCGCAGCTCATGGGTGACTGATGACATGAAGTCGTCCTTCAGTCGATCAAGCTCTTGCAGACGCAGATTGGCGGCGCGCAGCTCGGCGGTCGCCGCCTCCAGATCGCGCGATTTCTGCTCCAGCTGATGGCTGTAGGCGCGGATCTGGGAGGCCTCGTCGAGGATGTCGAGGACCTCCTCGATCCCGAGCGTCTCCTCTTGCGTGACCGACGCGACCATGACGCGTGCCGAGGCGCCACCGATCGCCCCCGAGAGGAGTGTCTCGGCGAAATAGACGGTGGCGCCATCGGCCGGGAGCTGCTCGGGCGAGTCAAGTCCACGCGAGCGCGCCAGATCGGTGAAGGCATTGCGGGTGCGGGTGGCGCCGAGGAACCGCTCGGCCAGACGCATCAGCTCGGCGATCTCGGCGCTGCCGCGCCACAGGGGCGCGCTGCCGATGGCGATGCGGCGCGATTCGTCGACGAAGATGCCGGCCTGCGAGATCTCGGCCACATTGGGCTCGCGCAATGAGGACACGAGCAAGAAGAACAAGATGTTGGCGGTCAGACTCCAGAACAAACCATGGGTGATCTCGCTCATGCCGCTGATCCCGAACAATGCCGTCGGCGCCAAGATGTCCAGTCCAGCGATGCCCGAGTCGATGAAGACGCTAGGCAGCCAGCCTGACTTGGCGAAGGAGGGGAGCAGGAGTGTATAGACCCACATCATGAAGCCGACGATCAATCCGGCGAGCGCGCCCTCGCGGGTGCCGCCCCGCCAATAGAGTCCGCCGATGACCGCCGGCGCGAACTGGGCGACGGCCACGAAGCTGATGAGCCCGATGCTGACCAGCGCGTAGGCCTCGCCGGCGAATCGGTAGTAGAGATAGCCGAGGATCAGGATCCCCAGGATCGCGCCACGCCGGATCATCAGCAGCAGTCGACCCGGGTCCAGGGCGTGCTGGCGGCGTTGCCAGCGTTTGAGCAAGAGCGGCAGCACCAGATCGTTGCTGACCATGGTCGAGAGGGCGATGGTCTCGACGATGACCATGCCGGTGGCCGCCGAGAGCCCGCCGATGTAGACCAGCAGGGCCAGCCATGGGTGCTCGAACAGGATCGGAAGGGTCAGGATGAAGGTATCGGCGTTGACGGTGCCGTCCGGAAAGGCGAGGAGCCCAGCGATCGCGATCGGCACCACGAACAGATTCATCAGCAGCAGATAGAGCGGGAACAGCCAGAGCGCGCGGAGCAAATGACGCTCGTCGCTGTTCTCCACGACGGTCACCTGAAACTGGCGCGGCAGGAGAATGATCGCCAGGGCGGCGAGCAGCGAGATCGCGAACCAGTCGGCGAATGGCTCGACACTGGGCTCCAATAGCGCCTGGACCCGCGGGCTGTCGGTGAGCGGTGGCAGGGTTGGTCCACCCCAGCCCAATAGACCCAGCGTGATGAACAGACCGATCGCCAGGAAGGCCACCAGCTTGACGATCGATTCGAAGGCGACCGCCGCCACCAGACCTTCATGACGCTCGCTCGCGTCCAGATGGCGGGTGCCGAATAGGATGGTGAAGGCCGCCAGCAACAGGGCGATGATGAAGGCAGTGTCGGCCCAGAGTGGCAGATCACCAGGCACCGGCATGCGCACCTCTGGGTAGTGCAGCAGGATGTTGAAGCTCCAGGCGATCGCCTTGAGCTGCAGGGCGATATAGGGCACCACGCCGACCACCGCGATGATCGTGACCAGACCGCCCAGGAGCTGACTCTTGCCATAGCGCGAGGCGATGAAGTCGGCGATCGAGGTGATGCGCTCGGTCTTGCAGACCCGCACCAGCTTGACCAAGAAGGCGCCCCAGAGCAGGGCCATCAGGGTGGGACCCAGATAGATGGGGAGAAAGCCCACCGTGCTCTCAGCGGCGCGTCCGACGCTCCCGTAGAAGGTCCAGGCGGTGCAGTAGACGGCGAGTGAGAGCGCGTAGACCGATGGATGCGCGATCACCGAGCGGCCCTGTTCGGCGCGTCGGTCGGCCCAATAGGCGACCGCGAAGAGCAGCCCCAGGTAGGCGAATGAGATGCCGATGATGAGTGGCCCGTTGATCATCAGCAGGGTCATTGCGTATGGATGGCCGTCAGGCAGGGCAGGGTCTGGCGTGCCAGCATCAGGTGCGCGCCCGCGCGACGATCCAGGCCGCCACGCTGATCAGGCCCGCCCAAACGAGAAAAAGATACAGATAGAGTGCCGGGATGGCCTGCCAGGGTGCGAGATGCTCGACCTGGAGCACCAGCGGGGAGAACAGCAGCAAGAGCCCGAGCAGAAAGAGCAGGAGCAGTCGTTGTCGAAGGAGTCGCGCATGTGCCATGGTGATCACCGACAGCCTTGCCGTAAGCTGGGTCTGGTCCAGGACGCTGGTCTCGTGTCGTGCATCGCTCGTCGGTCAGCGGTCGGACTCGCGCCGCGCATGCCATCGACCGGCGAGATCCCGGGTCGGCGCGAGTCATTGCAGCGACCGCTCGTTCGCGATCGCGTGGATGAATCGCGCGATCCGGTGCGCCATTCGGATCAGTCTCGCCCAAAGACGTCGTTCAAGCAACGGGGGTGGCACCGGGTGCGGCGCGCGCCGCCGATCGATCGTCGGCTCGCGTGGATGGGGGCATGCTTCAGATCGTGGCCGGCCCCGGCATCTTGCCGGGATCGGCGCGATGGGCTCGCTCAGCCAGTCCGCATGCTGCTCAGGAACTGCTCGGGCGCCTCGATACTCAGCGTGGTCGTGGAGAAATCGCCGCCGTTGAGCGTGACGAGTCGGTCGATCCCGAGGCCGTGCGTGCTGGCGACCGTGATGGCGTCATCGAGCGCTGTCCAGCCCAGCGCCAAGGCCGCGTCGATGACGTTGGAGTCGACCGGGGCGACCGCCAGCGCGGAGCGGATGCGCTGCATCGCAGCGCGCGCGCCGCTCGTGCCGAGACTGCGTGCGAGCTCGTTGTGGATCGGCTCGATGGCCGCGGCACAGATGAAACCTTGCACCTGACCGGTGGTGGCGAGCGTGAGCAGGGTGGCAGAGGGGTGACCTGGATCCTGTTCCTGGACGAGCGCATCCATCAGGACGGTGATATCGAAGAGTGCACGGGGGCTTGTTGTCATCGTCTTCATCCTTGGTTCCATTGTTCCAGAGTGTTTGCGGGTCGCGATCGACCCGATGCCATCCAGCCGTCTCAGCCGCGGACACTTCAGGTGATGTGCCGATGTGCGTGAGGGCGGCGGTGTCAAGGGCCTTCCGTTGGCCGAATCCTTCGGTTGTCCAGCGGTCAGCCGACTCGAGTCCTGATGCGCGTCAGTGCGTCATCGCGAATGCCCAAGTCGACTCGCAGCATGCACGTGATGCGTCTTGAGCGCAAGGCGAAAAATCAGAAGATTCTTCGGTTTTCTTGGGTCACGTTAAGCGGGTGACACGTCGATTGGGGCGCTGACGGGTGTCGGCCTGATCTTCCAGATCCGGTCGGCATACTCGCGCACCGCGCGATCGGATGAGAAGTATCCCATGCGCGCGACGTTCAGGACTGATAAGCGGTCCCAGTGCGCGGGCCGTGAGAAGACCTCGCTGATACGGTCCTGGCAGTCGATGTAGGACCGGTAGTCAGCGAGGACCATGAATGGATCCTGGTTGAGCAGATGGTCGGTCAGCGGCCGAAACAGACTGGTGTCGCCATGTGAAAAGAGTCCGGAGTTGATCAGATCGAGGTCGGCCTTCAGCTCGGGATCGGCCTGATACAGATCGCCTGGTCGATAGCCATCGCGTTGCCGCTCGGCCACCTCATCGGCGGTCAATCCGAACAGGAAGAAGCTCTCCGCGCCAACCGCCTCGCGGATCTCGATGTTGGCCCCGTCGAGCGTCCCGATGGTGAGCGCGCCGTTCATCGCGAACTTCATGTTGCCGGTGCCAGACGCCTCCTTGCCGGCGAGCGAGATCTGCTCCGAGAGATCGGCCGCTGGATAGAGTCGCTGTCCATTCTTGACATTGAAATCGGGCATGTAGGCAACGCGGATGAACCCATTGACCTGGGGGTCGGCGTTGACGATCGCGGCGACCGAGTGAATCAGCTTGATCATCAGCTTGGCCATGGCATAGCCCGGTGCGGCCTTGCCACCGAAGATGAAGGCGCGCGGGACCATGCCGAGATTCGGGTTGTGCTTGATGCGCTGATAGAGCCGGATGATGTGGAGCACATTCAGGTGCTGGCGCTTGTACTCGTGCAGCCGTTTGGCCTGGACGTCGAACATGACCTCTGGGTTCAAGACCACCCCGCAGGTTTGCTGCAACCAGTCCGCCAGGTCTTGCTTGGCGGCGGTCTTCACCGCGCGCCAGCGCTCCAGGAGTCCTGGGTCATCGGCATGCGGCTCGAGATCGCGGAGTCGCTCCAGGTCGCGGATCCAGTGATCGTGCCCGCAAGTCTCGGTGATCAGCCGGGCGAGCCGGGGGTTGCTGACCACGATGAAGCGGCGTGGGGTGACGCCGTTGGTGACGCCGTGGAACCGTTCCGGCGCGAGATCGTAAAAGTCCTTGAACAGCCGCGTCTTGAGCAGCTCGGAGTGCAACGTGGCGACGCCGTTGACCATGCGACTGCCCACCACGGCCAGATGGGCCATGCGCACGCGCCGCCCATTGCCCTCTTCGATCAGCGAGAGCCGGGCGACCCGCGCCTCGTCGCCCAGATAGTGCATCCGAACCTCGTCGAGAAAGGTTTGATTGATCGCATAGACGATCTCGAGATGACGCGGCAACAGGCGCTCGAACAAGGCGATGGGCCAAGTCTCCAAGGCCTCGGGCAGGAGCGTGTGGTTGGTGTAGCAAAAGGTCTCGCGGGTGATCGTCCAGGCGCTCTCCCAGGTCATCTCGTGCTCATCCAGCAGCAGACGCATCAGCTCGACCACGGCCAGCGCTGGATGGGTGTCGTTGAGCTGCACGACGAATTTTTCATGGAAGCTGACGAGCGGTCCGACGGTGTTGAGGTGGAGACGGATCATGTCCTGCATCGAGCAGGAGACGAAGAAATACTGCTGCTTGAGTCGCAGTGCCTTGCCGACCTCCGGCTCGTCGTTCGGATAGAGCACCTTGGAGATGGTTTCGGCCTCGATCTTGGCGTGCACGGCACCATAGTAGTCGCCGACATTGAAGGATTGCAGATCGAGTGATTCGGTCGCCTCCGCCTTCCAGAGTCGCAGGAGGTTGGCGTTGACCACCCCGTAACCCAGGATCGGGGTGTCATAGGCCATGCCCTTGACCACCGCGTCCGGTATCCAGCGCACGCGCGCCCGTCCGTCATGGTCGCGGTAGTGGTCGGTGTGACCGCCATACATGACCGAGAAGCTGATGCCCGGCCGTGGGATCTCCCAGGGGTTGCCGTTGCGCAGCCAGTTGTCGCTGCGCTCGACCTGCCAACCATCCTCGATGACCTGGTCGAAGATGCCGAACTCGTAACGGATCCCGTAGCCGATCGCCGGGATCTGGACCGTCGCCAACGATTCCATGTAACAGGCCGCGAGCCGGCCCAGTCCGCCGTTACCGAGTCCGGGCTCCTCCTCCTCCTCGATCAGGCGCATGAAGTCGAGCTCGAGCTCCTCGGCCGCCTCGCGCGCGACCTCGACGATGCCGAGGCTGAGTAGATTGTTGACCAGGTGCGGCCCGGGCAGGTATTCGGCCGAGAGATAGCAGAGCGTGCGAGCATGGGTGCTTTTATAGATCTGGGCCGACTCGATCCAGCGTGCCAGCATGCGATCGCGGATGGTATAGGCGACCGCCATGTAGAGGTCGTGCGACGAGGCGGCCTCGCGAAAACGGCCCTGGACATAGATGAGATTGTCGATGCACGCCTGCTTGAGCGCGGCCTTCGACATCCCTGTGCGGGTGTGCTCCTGTGGCGTTGCGCGCGGGCTGGTGGGGTCTGCTGGGGCGCTGGTGGATGGCGGTGTGCTACTCATGCGGCACGAGATCTCGATGATCGCGGTGGTGGCTTGTCGGCGAACGAGCCGGTGAGGGCCCGAGCGAGCCGATCGATCGGCTCGCTCGGACGCGTGCGAAGAGTCCAGGCTCGTCAGTGCTGCGGTAATCCTCTCGCGCAAGCAGCGGCGGGCATTGCAGGACGGACGCGACCCGTCTATCCTTTACCCTTATGCTGCAATGCAACAAGCGATCTTCGGCACGTCTCAGGCATGTCCGATCAGCTCGTCGACATGGGTGCTGACGCAACGTCCCAAGGCCGACAGGCTATAACCGCCCTCGAGGCATGAGACGATCCGCTCGCTGGCATGGCGACGAGCGAGCGCGTGAAGCTCGCGAGTGATCCAGCCATAGTCTGACTCGCGTAGATTGAAGTGTGCCATGTCATCCTCTATGTGACCGTCGAAGCCGGCCGAGATCATGATGAGCTGGGGTGCGAAGGCATCGATGCGCGGCAGCCAATGGGCCTCCACCGCGGCCTTGAAGCTGGCGCCGTCGGTCAGTCGCGGCAAGGGCAGGTTGAGGATGTTGGGTGCGTCGGTGCTGGCGCCACTGCCGGGATAGTAGGGATGTTGGAAACTGGAGCAGAAGAGCACGCGCTCATCGCCGATGAAGATCTCCTCGGTGCCGTTGCCATGGTGGACGTCGAAATCGATGATGGCGACCCGCTCGATTCCATGGTGTGCCATGGCGTGGGCGGCGCCGACGGCGACATTGTTGAAGAAGCAGAAGCCTCCGGGGGTCCGTCGTCCCGCATGGTGTCCTGGCGGCCTGACACAGCAGAAGGCGGCATGATGTTTCTCGCTCATCACCAGCTCGACACCCAGGATTGCCCCCCCGGCCGCGCGCAGTGCGGCGGGCAGGGTGTGGCGGTTCATGGCGGTGTCGCCGTCGACCCAGGCGAGTGTGTCGTCGGTGGTCGGTGCCGCGGCGAAGATCTCTTGCACGTACTGCTCATCGTGAACGCGTGTCAATTGTTCCAGCGTCGCCTCGGGGGCGTCGTAATGGGTCACCAGCATCTCCATGCCGGAGGCGATCAGGCGATCCTGGATCGCATTGAGGCGCTCCGGGCATTCGGGATGATGATTCCCCATCTTGTGATCATGACAAGCGGGATGGGAGATGAAGGCGAGGTTCATGACGCAGTCCCCAAATCTTCGTGGTGCGCGATTTGACCATGCCCCGGCGAGTCTCGTGGTCGTCACTGAGTGTGCTGCGCCAGCGCGGCCCAGGTCGCGGGACCAGTGTTGATCGTTTCATATCCGTCCTAGCGCGGCTCTCCCGATGGGGGCGCGCGCGCTTGTGGCGACTAGCTTATACCGTTTTTCGCCCGGGAGGGGATGTCATGCGCGTATCCGATATCGAGCAGCTGTTCACGCCGAGTGCGGTCGCGGTCTTCGGGGCCAGCGACAGCGCGGGATCGATCGGCGGGATCCTGTTTCGCAACCTGATCGAGGGCGGTTTCAAGGGGAGTGCCTACGCGATCAATCCCAAGTACGAGCAGGTCGCCGGACAACCCTGCTATCGTGATCTCAGCCATCTCGACAAGCATATCGACCTGGCCCTGATCGCCGCGCCGGCCGAGCGGGTTCCGGCGATCCTGCGTCAGTGTGGGGCCTATGGCGTCAAGGTCGCGGTGGTGCATTCGGCCGGGTTCGGCGAGCATGGTGAGCGTGGCGGGGTGTTGCAGGAGAAGATGGTCGAGGCGGCTCGCGCCAACCGGATTCGTGTCCTCGGCCCCAACTGCATCGGGGTGATGCGCCCTCAACATCGGCTCAATGCGAGCGTGGGCCGAGAGCTACCCCGCCGTGGCAATGTCGCCTTGGTGTCGCAGTCCGGGGCGATCTGCACGGCAATCATCGATTGGTCCGAGCCGCGCCGCGTCGGGTTTTCGGCGGTGGTCTCGCTCGGGGCGGCCGCGGATGTCGATTTTGGTGATGTGCTCGATTATCTGGCGCTCGATCCCGAGACCCAGTGCATCCTGCTCTATGTCGAGGGGGTCCGCAATGCGCGCCGCTTCATGAGCGGTCTGCGCGCCGCCGCTCGCCTGAAACCGGTGATCGTGGTCAAGGCCGGGCAGCATCCGGCGGGCACGCGCGCCATCATGTCGCATACCGGGGCGTTCGTCGGGTCCGCGGATGTCTTTCGCGCGGTGACCGAGCGCGCCGGGGTGGTCCAGGTCGCGAGCATCGATCAACTCTTCGCGGCGGCCCAGGTCTTCGGGACGCGGCGGCGTCTGGCCGGGGACCGTATCGCCATCATCACCAATGGCGGTGGTCCGGGCGTGTTGGCGGCGGATCGCGCCGTCGATCTTGGCTTGTCACTGGCGCAGCTTGGGGACACCACGCGCCAGGCACTCGAGGCCTCGTTGCCGCCTCATTGGTCACACGACAACCCCATCGACATCATCGGTGACGCACCACCCGATCGCTACCGCAACGTTCTGGATGCCTGCCTGGTCGATCCCGAGGTCGATGGTGTCCTCTGCATCTTGGCGCCCTTGCTCTGCGGCGACCCAGTGGCGGTCGCCGAGCAGGTCATCGCCGGGGCCAAGGGGAGTCGCAAACCCGTGCTGGCCTGTTGGATGGGCGGCAAGCAGGTCGCCGAGGCGCAGATGCTGCTCGCCGAGAATGGTATTCCACATTTCGATAGCCCCACTGTCGCGGTCGAGGCACTGTCCTATCTTGCCAACTATCACCGCAACCAAAAGCTGCTGATGCAGTCGCCGGGGCCACTCTCGCACGAGGACACGCCCGACGTGGATGGGGCGCGGCTCATCATCGAGGGTGTCATGGCCGAGGGGCGCAAGGTGCTTGGCACGGTCGAGGCCAAGGCGATCCTCGCGGCCTTCCGGATTCCGACCATGCAGGCGGTGATCACGCGCACCCCCAACGAGGCGCTGATGGCCGCTGAGATGCTCGGTTTCCCGGTCGTCATGAAGATCAACTCGCCCGATCTTGAGCACAAATCGGATGTCGACGGGGTGCGGCTCAACATCGATGATCCACAATCGGTCCGCCGGACCTTCACCGAGATCATGGAGCGGGCCAAGCGGATGCGTCCCGAGGCACGGCTCGAGGGGATCACGGTCGAGCGGATGGCGCCGAGTCGGGTCGCGCGCGAACTGATGATCGGGGTCATGCGTGATCGTATCTTCGGGCCGGTCATCAGTTTCGGCGCCGGTGGCACCAAGGTCGAGTTTCTCGAGGATCGCGCACTGGGTCTGCCGCCGCTCAATACCTTCATCATCGAGACGATGATCGACCATACGCGCATCGCCCGTCTGATGGGCGCCTTCCAGCACATGCCACCGATGAACCGGGAGGCCCTGGCGCGGATCCTTCAGCGCGTCTCCGAGATGGTCTGCGAGCTGCCGGAGATCATCCAGTTGGATATCAACCCGCTCATCGGCACCGACAAGGAGGTCATCGCCGTCGACGCGCGCATCAAGGTCGAGTATCGACCGCCGCAGCAGACGACCTATGGTCACATGGCGATCTATCCCTATCCGACTCATTTGATCGAGCGGGTGCAGCTGCCCGATGGCACGGACCTGGTGATTCGCCCGATTCGCCCCGAGGACGCCGAGATGGAGCAAGAGTTCGTGCGGGGCTTGTCCGAGCAGACCAAGTATTTCCGTTTCATGCAGGCGATCAAGGAATTGACGCCCGAGATGTTGGTTCGCTTCACCCAGATCGACTACGATCGCGAGATGGCGCTCGTGGGCGTCATCGAGCGCGGCGGGCGCGAGGTGGAGGTCGGTGTGGCTCGCTACATGGGGCGACCGGGTGGGGAGGCCTGCGAGTTTGCGATCGTGGTCTCGGATACCTGGCGGGATCTGGGGATCGGCGCGCGGCTCATGCATTCATTGATGGAGAATGCGCGCTCACGCGGCTTCCGGGTCATGGATGGCGAGGTCTTGAGCGCCAACACGCGCATGCTGGCCCTGGTCAGATCGCTGGGATTCCGCATCGAGAACGACCCACACGACCCCTCGTTGAAGCTGGTCATGAAGGTGTTGTAAGGACCGCGCCCTGATCTGTGATGCGCGCGCGAATGGGTGATCTTGCTCATGCTCATGATCGTCCCGCGTGGAACGATCATGAGACGAGGCTCAGCTTCCGCTTCCGACCTTCAGGCGCTGACCCGGCTGGATATGATCCTGGTTGGGTTTCATCTTGTTGAGACGGCGCAGCTCCGAGACGGTGATCCCGTTCTGCACGGCGACTCGATAGAGTGTCTCCTGCGGTTTGACGGTGTGGTAACGGGCCTTTGTGCTCGTCTTGGGCGAGGACGCCTTGGCCTGTGTCTGCTTGCCGGTTGGTGGTGGAGTCACCTTGGCGGTGGTCGGCTTGGCTGAGCTCGCCGAACGACTGGTCGCGGCGGTGCGCGTTGCGACCGCCGGGGCGCTGCTCTTGGCGCGTGCTTGACGTACGGATGGCGGTGATGTCGGCTCGGCGCGGGCCACCATGGTCGCTGTCTTGAATGGGGGCGGGTGACTGGCCACGCGCTGCTTGGACCCAGCCGGGAGCCAAACGGTGCTGCCAGCCGGGAGATGAGTCCGGCCATCGCGTGCGGGGTCGCGCCAGTGTCGATTCAGGTCGGCAAGGCGATAGGGCGTGAGCTCGAAGTGATTCGCGAGATGATCGACAGGCATGCTGTGGAGCAGGACCAGACGGTCGTGTGGCCAGGGGTCTTCGCGTTGCACGCCTTCCGGAAAGTAACGCTCGGCGTTGCGGGTGACCTCGCGCGCGGCGATGAATTCCGCATAGAAGTTGCGCGATGCGAAGCCGAAATAGGGTCCTTGGTAGTCCTTGACGATCCGTCCGATGTCATCACCGAACTGTGCCCTCGCGTTGGCCATGCCGCCCTGACCATGGTTGTATGAGGTGATGGCCAATGGCCAGCTGCCCAGGCGCGAGTGCGCTTGCGAGAGATAGCGAGCCGCGCCCTCGGCGGCAATGATCGGATCGAGCCGGTCATCGATCGAATCGTTCACTGTCATGAACATCCGACCCGTGCCGGGCATGAACTGCCAGACCCCCGCGGCTCCGACGCTCGATCGCGCGTTGGTCTGAAACGAGGATTCGACATGAGGTAGATAGGCCAGATCCTCCGGTACACCATGGCTGCGCATGATGTCGCGGAAGATCTCGTCATAGCGGCCACTGATCTCGATGCCACGCCGGAAGCGCTCGCGCAATCCGCGCTGGGTGCGGACCCGCTCGGCAGCGCCATAGAGCGCCTCGCGTCCTGGGCCTTTGTCGAACTTGGCCAGGAGTGCCTTCTCGGTGCTGTTGAGCGAGGCGCCGAGCCGCACGCGCTCTTCCAGTTGGCGCAGGCGCTCGGCATAGGCGCTGGAGTGGCTCTTGATCAGCTCGCGTTGGGATTCGGTATAGCCTTCCTGGATGGGCCCAGGCAGCGCGATGACCTCGTAGACGACGCCCAGGTGGCGATTGTCGTGAATCGCGACCTTGCCGCGTCCCCAGATCCCGTAGACATGGCGCCAGAAATCGACGTTGGGCTGGATCGCCGCGGGGACGGGGAAGGTTTCGGAGCCGGTCGTCACATCGCCTGGACCGCCCGAGCCGAGGGCGTCCATGTGCTCTCCGGTGCTACTACACCCGGCGAGTGCGAGCACCAAGAGCGTGAGCAGTAAAACCTGTCGTGTCGATCGGGATGAGCCATCCGGGAATTGATTCAGCATGGTCCTCGGCCTCAAGGGGATGAGCGTGGTCGGCATGAGTCAGGCCCGACGCCAGGCCCTCGTTTCAGCATAGCAGGACATCGCCGGCGTGCACGCCAATGCGGGGAAATCTGCCTCGCAAGTCACCGCGGGCCGCCCGGCACAACCAACGGGCTGACCGACAACGCGGATCAATCCTCGCTCAGCAAGTTGCCTTTTGCAATGCGTAATCACCCTTTATTCGAGTGATTTCGAGGTTTGAGGTGGGGCTGTGCTGGATCTTCGCCCCGGTCAGTGCAGTTTCAAGCTGTAGACGATTTGGGTTAATAGAGGCATGCGGATGGATATGAATCAATTCGTTATGTTTGCAATCAAAACCATGCATCGCCCTCTGCGTGCATCTCTGTGTATCCAGGATGATTCTCGGAGTCGAGCCCAACCACGACTGGCGGTGGCGGTCACGCGCGATGATTTCTGGCTCAGTGATCCAGCGGGCCGATGCCGCGCGCGTCGAGCAGATCGATCAGGCGAATCAGGGGCAAGCCAATCAACGCGCTCGGGTCATCTCCTTCGAGTCGTCTGAAGAGTGCGATGCCAAGCCCCTCTGACTTGAAGCTACCAGCGCAGTCGAGTGGCTGCTCGCGGTCGATGTAGGCCTCGATCTGCGCGCGCGTGAGTGTCTTGAAATGGACACGGAAGGGTTCGACCAGGGTCTCGGCCTGGCCGCTGGCCGCGTGCAGTAGACAGAGTCCGGTGAGGAATAGAACCGACTGACCCGAGACCTGCTCGAGTTGGGCGATGGCACGTGCGCGCTCACCCGGCTTGCCAAGGATCGCGCCATCATGACAGGCGACCTGATCGGAGCCGATGATCCAGGCGTGCGGATGCGCTGGTGCAACCGCGCGCGCCTTGGCCTCGGCGAGACGCCGCACCAGATCGTGCGGATCCTCGCCGGGTCCTGGACGCTCGTCGATTGCGGGCGCGGCGGTCTGGAACGTCAGGCCGAGTCGCTCCAGCAGCGCGCGCCGGTAGGGTGAGGTCGAGGCCAGGACCAGTGTGTGCGAGGATCGCGCTGGCATGACGCAGATCGATCAGGCGCCGCCAACCGCGCCGCCCACGATCGGCGGCTCACCGCGCGGTGCCTTGCCTTGCGGCGTGCCGCCACCGGTCCCGTCATGCGGGCGCGAATCGCTCATCCCGAGCTCGGGCTCGCGCATGGGGACACCGGCCATGATGTCATCGATCTGTTCCTTGCCGATGGTTTCCAGTCGCAGCAAGGCGTCGGCCATGGTGTGCAGTTTCTCGAGGTGCTCATCCAGGATCTGCTTGGCGCGCTGATAGTTGCGGTCGATGATCTTGCGCACCTCCGCGTCGATCGCGTGCGCCGTTTCCGGCGAGACCTGTCGCTGCTGCGTCACCGAGCGTCCCAGGAAGACCTCGCCCTCGTCCTCGGCATAGGCGAGTGGGCCAAGGCTATCCGACAGACCGAAGCGGGTGACCATGTTGCGGGCGATCTCGGTGGCCCGCTCGATGTCGTTCGAGGCCCCGGTGGTGACCCGTTCCGGGCCGAAGATCATCTCCTCGGCGATGCGCCCGCCAAACAGGGTCGAGAGCTGGCTCTCCAGCTGGCGCTTGCTCATGCTGTAGCGATCGCGCTCGGGCAGGAAGAGCGTGACCCCGAGCGCGCGTCCACGCGGGATGATGCTGACCTTGTGCACCGGATCATGCTCCGGGACGAGCCGCCCGACGATCGCGTGCCCGGCCTCGTGGTAGGCGGTCAGGCGTCGCTCCGACTCGGACATCACGATGCTGCGCCGCTCCGCGCCCATCATGATCTTGTCCTTCGCGCGCTCGAACATCTCCATCGCCACCTCGGTGTGGCCAGCGCGCGCGGCAAAGAGCGCTGCCTCGTTGACCAGGTTGGCAAGGTCGGCGCCGGAGAATCCGGGCGTGCCGCGCGCGATGGTGCGAGCGTCGACATCGTCGGCGATCGGCACCTTGCGCATGTGGACCTCGAGGATCGCCGCGCGGCCGGCAAGGTCGGGCAAGCCCACTACGACCTGTCGGTCGAAGCGGCCCGGGCGCAACAGCGCCGGATCCAGGACATCGGCACGGTTGGTGGCGGCGATCACGATGATGCCCTCGTTGCCGGCAAATCCGTCCATCTCCACCAGGAGCTGATTCAGGGTCTGCTCGCGCTCATCGTGCCCACCGCCGAGCCCGGCGCCACGTTTGCGTCCAACCGCGTCGATCTCATCGATGAAGATGATGCAGGGTGCCGACTTCTTGGCCTGCTCGAAGAGATCGCGGACACGCGATGCGCCGACACCGACGAACATCTCCACGAAATCCGAGCCCGAGATGCTGTAGAAGGGCACCTTGGCCTCGCCCGCGATGGCACGCGCCAGCAATGTCTTGCCGGTGCCGGGGGGGCCGACCATCAGGACGCCGCGCGGGATACGTCCACCGAGGTTGGAGAACTTGTGCGGGTTGCGCAGAAAATCGACCAGCTCGCCGACCTCTTCCTTCGCCTCCTCGACCCCGGCGACATCGCGCAGTGTGACCTTGACCTCGCCCTCGGCATGTTGGCGTGCCCGACTCTTGCCGAAGTTGAAGATGCCACCACCACCGGACCCGCCCATGTTGCGACGCATGAACCAGAACCAGATGCCGATCAGCAGGATGAAGGGCAGCCAAGCGGCTAGGATTTGCGCGAGGACACTCGGTCGCTCGGGTGGCTGAGCGCGAATCGACACGCCATTGTCGAGCAGGTCGCCGACCAGCCCGGGATCGCCCGGGTCGAAGGTCTCGAAGCGTGAGCCGTCGGTTCGCGCCCCCTTGATCTGCTGATCCTGGATCGTGACCTCGCGGATCGATCCATCGGACAGCTCTTGGAGAAATTGGCTGTAGCTGAGCGAGCGCGACTCGACCTGGTCGGACCCGATCATGCTATTGAACATCATCACCAACCAGATGGTGGCGATGACCCAGAGCAGCAGGTTGAGATTCTTCGTGTTCATGCAGAGACAGCCCTCGTTCGGTCATCCGGCGATGCTGGGGGATCGAGTGACACCACAGCGCCGACTTGTGAGCTGAAGTCGGGGCAGTGACGCTAAATCCAATGTATGCTCGCTGAACCTGAGCTTATCAGTTTTTCACTGGCCGCGGCGATTCCTCTGTCGAAGCGTGCGCGGCGGTCGAGGCGGCTCGCGCCATCGGCGCATCCTGAGGGGTGAGACGCATGCGTGTTGCGACATTGGTCCTGATCGGCTGGATCCTGGCGGCCATGCTCGCGCCGCTCGCCGGTCTGCGCCCGAATCAGGTCGAGCTGGAGCGCATCCTGGCGCCGCCGCGGGCCGGCGCCGTGCTCGGCAGCGACGATCTCGGTCGGCCGGTCTTGGATCGTCTGCTGGTGGGCGCGCGGGTGTCGCTCCTCGTCGCGTTCGGCGTGGTGTCGTTCAGCGCCGCGATCGGCATCTCCATCGGGGTGCTGGCCGGTTTCGTCGGTGGTTGGCTGGATCTGCTGGTGGTGCGCCTGATCGACCTCGTCCTGGCCTTTCCCGGAATGCTCTTGGCGATCGCCTTGGCGGGGATCCTGGGACCCGGATTGGACAATCTCATCATCGCGCTCGTCGCGGTCGGCTGGGTCGGCTATGCCCGGCTGGCCCGTGCGCGCGCCTTGTCGTTGGCGCGTCTCGATCATGTCGAGGCCGCGCGTGCCCTCGGGTGCGGATCCTGGTGGATCCTGCGGCGGCACATCGTCCCGCTGGCGTGGGCGCCGCTGATCGTCGAGGCGACCTTCGGACTGGCCGCCGCGGTGATCGCCGAGGCCGGTCTCTCGTTTCTCGGACTGGGCGTGCAACCCCCCGACGCCTCCTGGGGCAACATGCTGCGCGACGGCGTCTCCTTCATGCTGGTGGCCCCACATCTGGTGCTGGCCCCTGGGATCGCGATACTGCTCGTGGTACTCGCGGTCAATCGACTCGGTGACGAGCTGCGTGATCGACTCGATGTGCGCCTGCGCTGAGCGGGGTTTTTGGCTTTTTTTATCCCCGACTCTCCCGTACCCTGATGGTCAAGGCGGTGTTGTCGCGGAGGTGAGATGGTGGGGCTGGGGCCTGTGATGCTGGACATCGGTGGAACGTCGCTCGATGCAGAGGACCGTGAGGTGCTGTGTCACCCGGCCGTGGGTGGGGTCATCCTGTTTGCCCGCAACTATCACTCGCCCGCGCAGATGATCGAGCTGACCGCCTCCATTCATGCGTTGCGCGAGCCCGCGCTCTTGATCGGGGTCGACCAGGAGGGTGGCAGGGTCCAGCGGTTTCGCGAGGGTTTCACTAGACTGCCACCGGCCGGGCACTTTGCCGGGCTGTATCGGCGTGATCCCGCGCGGGGGCGCGCGGCCTGCGAGGCGGTCGCCTGGCTCATGGCGGCGGAGCTGCGCTCGGTGGGGATCGATTTCAGCTTCGCCCCCGTGCTCGACTTGGATCGTGGCTTGAGCGCGGTGGTGGGTGATCGTGCGTTCGGGGCCAGTGCGCGCGAGGTTGGTGATCTTGGTTTGGCATGGCTCGCTGGGGTGCGCGGCGCCGGGATGCCGGCGGTGGGCAAGCACTTTCCTGGTCATGGCGGTGTCGCCGTGGATTCGCACCTGGCCTTGCCAGTCGATCCGCGCGGCTACGCCGAGCTGGAGATGGAGGATCTGGTGCCGTTCGCGCGCTTGATCGAGCATGCGTTGGAGGCGATCATGCCGGCCCACGTGAGCTACCCGCGTGTCGATGCCCGGGCCGCTGGCTTCTCCAGTGTCTGGCTGCGCGAGATCCTGCGAGACCGTCTCGGTTTCCAGGGGGTGATCTTCAGTGACGATCTGAGCATGGGCGCGGCCGCGGCTGGCGGTGGCTCTGTCGAGCGCGCGCGCGCGGCGGCCACTGCCGGATGTGACATGCTCTTGGTCTGCAATGATCGGCCGGCGGCGATCGCGGTCTTGGAGGCCTTCGCCGATGCGCTCGATCCGGCCGCGGAGCTGCGTCTACTGCGCATGCATGGGCGTGGACGCTATGACCGCGCGCGTCTGCCCGAGCGGGCGCAATGGCAGCGGGGCATCCAGCAGGTGGCCCTGCTGGAGGGTCTCGAAACACTCGCGTTGGGGCTCGTCGATCCCACCGATCCGGAGAAACCGCATGAAGCTTGATCCTCACCACTATGACGCGGTTGCCGCGCGGTCGGAATGTCTGGTGACCGCCGATGGCATCGATGCGGCGCTCGAGCGCATGGCGCAGGCGGTCACCGAGCGTCTGGCCGGCAAGGATCCGCTCGTGCTCTGTGTCATGACGGGCGCTGTTTTCGTGTCCGGCCTGCTGCTGCCGCGCCTGAGCTTTCAGCTGCGTGTCGACTACATCCACGCCAGCCGATATCGAGGCGACACCCGCGGCGGCGAGCTGCATTGGCTCTATCGGCCATCCGCGGCCATCCGCGGTGAGCACATCCTGGTGCTCGACGATGTCTTGGACGAGGGGACGACCCTCCGCCATGTCATCGATGCCTGTCATGCCGATGGGGCCTTGAGCGTGCATAGCGCGGTGCTCGTCGCCAAGGATCGCGCGCACGAGTGCGAGGCCGATATCGTCGGGGTCGAGGTGCCGGACCGGTATCTCTATGGATATGGCCTCGATTATCGGAATTATTTCCGCAATGCGCCCGGGATCTATGCCGTGGCGGAGGCTGATATCTGAAACCAGTCTGGCAATTAAGTATCTGTTAAAAAAGACATATAATCATATGCATTTTGACTCCAGAGTGGTTTTGTTATACATCCGAGAGGCGCGCCCGACTGGGGCCGATGTCCTGCTGACCCGCAACCATGACCCGAGCGTCGACGCCCGGCAACTCGATGCCGTGGCGTGCTGTCGCTGACTGGATGAATAACGAATTGGAGGATGATCGATGCACACGCAGAGCTTGGAAAGTTATCGTCACACGCATCACGAGCTGCGCCAGATGATCGAAGACCTCAGGTCGCTGCTCACGCCCGAGCAGCTGCGTATCCGCCCGAACGCCAGGACCGCCTATGAGCTGCTCTGCGACCTGGGCACGCGTGTCCGTCGCCACCTGGCCGAGGAGGATCGAGCGCTCTATCCGAGTCTCTTGATCCACGAGGATGCCCGGGTGAAGTCGATTGCCTGGGGCTTCATCAGTGGAGAGAAGCCATTGCGCAAGGCCTTCGACGATTATCACAGGCGCTGGCTCAAGAATTGCGATTTCAATTTCACGGAAGAGTTTCTCCGTGAAACACACGAAATGTTCGAAATGGTTGAAAAGCGTGTCGAGCGTGAGGAGCAGGTGTTATTGCCGAAATTGGTCGAGATCGGTCTCTTCTCGGACATTCGGCGGAGCGGTGCTAGGCACTCGCCACAGGTTTAGCCTGGCGTTTCAGCGCACGGCAAGCAGGGCGCCGCAAGGCGCCTTTTTTTGAATCGATCAGGACCGCGGTATCAGCATGACACTCTTGGCAATCGTTGGGGGATCCGGGTTTTCGAGCTTCGCCAGTCTCGAGCCGATCGAGTCGCATGCCATGGACACGCCATATGGCGAGACCTCGGCGCCGATTCTGCGAGGCGGACTGGACGGTGCCGAGATTCTCTTCCTGCCCCGCCATGGAGTCGGCCATCGACTGGCGCCACATCGTGTGAATTACCGCGCCAACCTCTGGGCATTGCGTGCCGCGGGCGCAACCCGAGTGATCGGACTCGCCGCGGTCGGCGGGATCGGCGAGCGTTACGGTCCACTGACCCTGGTCGTGCCGCACGACATCATCGATTACACCCATGGTCGCGCCCATACCATCTACGACAGCGATGCCGAGGGGCTCGAGCATCATGATATGACCACACCCTACTGTGATGATCTGCGTGAAGTCTTGCTGCGTGCCTGTGCCCAGACTGGTCAGCCCGCCGTTGACCGCGGGGTCTATGGGGCGACCCAAGGACCGCGGCTCGAGACGAGCGCCGAGATCGCCCGGCTCGAACGAGATGGCTGTGACCTCGTGGGCATGACTGGGATGCCGGAGGCCGCCATCGCGCGTGAGCTCGGGCTTTGCTACGCCAGTCTTGCCTTCGTCGTCAATTGGGCCGCCGGCAAGGGAGCCGATCAGATCCGCATTGAAGAGATCGAGGCGAATCTGTCGGCCTGCGCTGGACGGGTCGAGTCGACGCTTCGGGCGCTGGCGGGCATGCTTGATCGAGACTTGCGCCTGAGGTCCTTGTAAGTACATCATGACATTCTGATATCATCATCGATCTGCCCTCTGTCTCTCCAGGAGCTTTTCAATGGCGACCGCGGAAAACGTATCGAAACAAACGGGCCTGGGCTGGGTCACCAAGCTCACCTTGTGGGCGGTGGTGATCGCCTTCGGTTATCTCTATCTCAGCTCTCTGGACCGAGAAGTCACGACTGTCGCGTCGTCATCGAGCACTGATGCGGGCGCCGCCACGCTTGCCGCGCCTGCCGAGGAGTCGAGCGGCCTGGATCGAGTGCTCGAGCAAGTCGGCGAATTCGCTGATTCGGCCGAGGTCTTCATCGGCGAGGCGATCTCGGCCGGCTCGGCGGGTGTCGATTTCGTCGTGAGCAAGGTTCAGGAATGGACGGGGTCGGCGCCCGCCGCCGATGCGCCGCCGGCGGTCGAGCCCGCGCTGGCGGTGCCGAGCGAGCCCGCGGTCGCCGCATCGGCCGAGGCCGCGGTCGCCGCTCCACCTGCTGCGGCACCACAGACGCCGGGCTTCGAGCGTCATTATGCGCCACTGCCGATGGCTCATGGCACCGCGCAACCAAGCGGTGTCGCGCCCGAGGTGAGCTCGGCGCCCAAGACCCCCGCGCCGATCCCAGTGACCGAGGCTGAGGCGACCGTCTTCGCCGAGACGCTCATGCGCCAGGAGCAGGGTGTCGCCCCGGCTGGATCCGTCGTGGGTGGCGCGGCGCCCGTCGCGACTGAAGCTGCTCCGCCAGTGGATCTCGCAATGCCTGCCGCGCCTCCGGCACTGCCGCCAGCGGCGCCTCTCTATCCGACGCAGGGTCCCTATGCGCAACAGCGTGCCCAGATGCAGGCCGACCACGAGGCCATGCAGCGCGCCGCCGAGCAGCGTGCGCGCGAGTATTGGCAACAGCAGCCGGCCCAGCTGCCCCCGCGGGGCGGTGTCTATCCTGGCTATGTGCCAGGCTATGGCGGGCCGGCCTACGCCCCAACCCCGGGTTATGCCCCGGCTCCGGGTTATGCCCCCGGCTATGGGCAAGGCGCCTATCCCTATCCGCCAATGCGATGATCCGCAGACGCTGAGCCCATTGTCGGTCACGCGCCTGTCGGCGTGACGCCTCGACCCTGTCGCCCGTCCGCGACGGGGTTGAGCCAAGCGAATCTCACCGCGCTCGTGTCGGCTCGGGCGCGCTCGAGACGATGGGGCGCGCTTCGTGGCACAAGCATTCGGCCAGCAGTCCCGGCTGGGGCACAGGCATGCAGCCTGGACTGCTGGCCGATCCTTGCCGAAGCCGCGCGGTGGGGCGAATGCAAAGGCTCAGCGGGGATCGCGCTATTGCGGATGGCGACTGGAGCGGATACACTTCAGTGGCTTTGATGTGAGCGGTCCATGGGATCCTTGAAGGCCAGCCTTCCATAGAACCCCTTCGATGGGGTTTTTTTCTTTGGGCGTCTCGGATCACGGCTGCCTGACTGGCGCATGCTCCTGGGTTGCCTCGGGACGAGGATGACGATCGTTGGGCCGCTGGCCCAATTTTCATTTATGAGGGCCGAGAGTATGGAGCCTGCACGCAGTCGGCTCAGCACCTTGGTGAGTCGTGTCGTCGAGCCGATGGGCTATGACCTCGTGGGTGTGGAGTATTTTCAGCGCGGGGCGAGTGGTGCGACCCTGCGAGTCTACATCGACCGAGAGGGCGGGGTCGGTCTCGATGATTGCGCCGATGTCAGCGAGCAATTGAGCGCTGTGCTCGACGTCGAGGATCCACTACCCGGTCGCTATGACCTGGAGGTCTCGTCGCCAGGCTTGGATCGGCCGCTGGTCTTTGCACGCCATTTCGAGCGCTTCGTCGGGTCACGCGTGCGGGTCAGGCTGATCGAGAAGATCGACGGTCGCCGCAACATCGAGGGTGAGCTCAGGGGATGCGTGAATGAGGTCGTCGAGCTCGAGGCGGATGGGCGATGTTGGTCGATCCCGCTGGAGCGGATCGAGATTGCGCGCCTGGTCCCGGTCTGGTGAAGAGGCCTGACGGTGTGCCGTGCCGTCGGTGAATGCCTTCCCGGATCCGCGGCGGGATGCGCGCTGGGTCCTTGTGAGTCGGATTAAGGTGGAATGAGCAAAGAGATCTTACAGGTGGTGGAGGCCGTCTCGAACGAGAAAGACGTGCCTGAGGACGTGATCTTCGCGGCCATCGAAGCCGCGCTTGCATCCGCGACCCGCAAGAAGCACGGCGGGGACGTCGACGTGCGCGTGGCGATCGACCGCAAGAGCGGCGATTACAAGACATTCCGCCGCTGGGAGATCGTGCCCGATCCATCGCAGACTGGGCTGGATGCCCCGGAGCGCCAGATCACCGAGTCGGCCGCGCGCATGCTGGAGCCGGCGCTCGGACTCGGTGACTTCATCGAGGAGGAGATCGAATCCGAGCTCTTCGGCCGCATCGCCGCGCAGACCGCCAAGCAGGTGATCGTCCAAAAGGTGCGCGAGGCCGAGCGCGCGAAGATCGTCGCGGCGTTCGGCGAGCGCAAGGGCCAGCTCGTCACCGGGATCGTGAAGAAGGCCGATCGCGGAACCATCCTGTTGGATCTCGGTGGCAATGCCGAGGGTTTGGTCCCGCGCGATCATGTGATTCCGCGCGAGTCGGTGCGTGCAGGTGATCGCCTGCGTGGTTATCTGTTCGATGTTCGCTCCGAGCCCAAGGGCCCACAATTGTTCGTGAGCCGGACGGCACCCGAGCTCCTGATCGAACTGTTCAAGATCGAGGTGCCCGAGGTCGGCGAGGGTTTGATTCAGATCCTGGGCGCCGCGCGTGATCCGGGCTCCCGCGCCAAGATCGCCGTGCGCACTCGCGATCCGCGGATCGACCCGGTGGGCGCCTGCGTGGGCATGCGGGGCTCGCGAGTCCAGGCCGTGTCCAACGAGCTCAACGGCGAGCGGGTCGACATCATCCTCTGGGACGACAACCCCGCTCAGTTCGTCATCAACGCGATGTCGCCGGCTGACGTGGTCTCCATCGTCATCGACGAAGAAGCGCGCAGCATGGATGTCGCGGTCAAGGAGGAAAACCTCGCGCAGGCGATCGGACGTAATGGTCAAAATGTTCGCCTGGCCAGCCAGTTGACAGGCTGGGAGCTCAACGTCATGAACGAGGCGGATGCGGCGGCCAAGGGCGAGCAGGAGGCGCGCCGGTCGGTACAGACCTTCGTCGATCAATTGGGTGTCGACGAGACCCTGGCCTCCATCCTGGTCGAAGAGGGCTTCACGACGGTCGACGAGGTCGCCTATGTGCCGCTCGCCGAGATGCAGGCGATCGACGATCTCGACGATGAGACGATCGATCTGCTGCGTGAGCGTGCCAAGGACGTGTTGCTGACACGCGCGATCGCAACCGAGGAGGATGGCGCTCAGGATCCATCCCCGGAGCTGCTCACGATGGAGGGAATGGACGAATCCCTCGCTTACACACTTGCTGCGCGCGGAGTCGCCACACTCGATGACCTGGCCGAGCTTGCCGTCGACGATCTGATGGAGCTCGAGGGCATGGATCCAGAGCGCGCGGCGAGCTTGATCATGAAGGCGCGTGAGCCCTGGTTCGCGAATGCCGCGCAGGATTAGAGGAGAGAAGGTCAGCCTATGAGCGAAGTCACGGTCAAACAACTCGCCTCTACGGTCGGTATTCCGGTCGAGCGTCTGCTCAGTCAATTGAGTGAGGCCGGCATCAGCGCCGATAGCGCCGACGCCACGCTGACCGAGCAGGAGAAACTTCAACTGCTCGGTTATCTGCGACGCAGTCACGGAAAGGCCGATGGCGACGTGGCCACGGGTCCTGGACAGGTCACGCTCAAGCGCAAATCGGTCAGTGAGCTGCGTCAGCCCGCCGCCACGCCTGCGCGCGGGAGTGGCGTGGCGCGGCCCACCCCCGCGACTCGAGGAAAAACGGTGAGTGTCGAGGTGCGCCGCAAACGAACCTATGTCAAGCGTGCGGATGAGCCCGCGAACACCACCGCGGCAGCTGGCGCCCCCCCTCAGCGTCCCCCGGCCGAGCGCCCGCGACCAGTGCGCGAGCGACTGAGCCAGGCCAGTAGCGCGCGTCTGCAAGACGGCGCGCGCCGCCGTGCCGAGCTCGAGTCCATGCGCGCCGAGCAAGAGGCCCGCCGGCTCGCCGAGCAGGAGGAGCAGGAGGTGCAGGCGCGGCGTCTGCGTGAGCAGGAGGAAGCGCGCCGACTCGAGGAGCAGGCGCGGCGACGCGCCGAGGCCGAGCGTGCCGAGCAGGAGTCTGCCCGCTTGGCCGCCGAGGCCGAGTTGACGCGTAGCCGCGAGGAGATTGCCCCAGCCGAGACTGGCTTGGAGGGTGAGGAGCGCACGGCCGAGGCGCCGCCGATTGCCGGGGGCGTGCCGCGCGCCGAGCCGGCGAAGCCCAAGAAGCCGGTCAAGAAGCCGCCCGAGGTCGTCGAGAAGGATCGTCCAGCCAAGAAGGCCGTGCGCAAGGATGGCTTGCGTGGTCGCGATGCCGATCTTTCGCCTCGGGCCGAGTACGAGGAGATCGATGGAGGCGGGGTTACCGGGCGGGGACTGCGCCGCAAGCGTAAGACGACCAAGCCACAGCTTCAGGATAAGCACGTCTTCCAGCGGCCGACCGCTCCGATCGTTCGCGAGGTGGAGATCCCCGAAGCGATCTCGGTCGGCGATTTGGCCGGGCGGATGTCGGTCAAGGCCTCCGAGGTGATCCGTGAGCTGTTCAAGCAGGGCATGATGGTCACCATCAATCAACTGCTCGATCGTGACACGGCGACCATCGTGGTCGAGGAGCTTGGGCACACGGCGATCGTCGCCGATGAGCGCGATGCCGAGGGCATGCTGCTCGAGGAGGTGCAGGAGCAGGTCGATCAGGCGGAGCTCCAGCCACGTCCGCCGGTCGTGACCATCATGGGCCATGTCGATCATGGCAAGACCTCGCTGCTGGACTATATCCGTCGCACGCGCGTCGCCTCCGGCGAGGCCGGCGGGATCACACAACACATCGGTGCCTATCATGTCAAGACACCGAAGGGGACGGTGTCCTTCCTGGATACGCCGGGTCACGCCGCCTTCTCGGCGATGCGCGCGCGTGGCGCCAAGGTCACGGATATCGTGATCCTGGTGGTGGCCGCCGACGATGGTGTCATGCCCCAGACGGTCGAGGCCATCCAGCACGCGCGTGCCTCGGGTGTTCCCGTGATCGTCGCCATCAACAAGATGGACAAGCCCGATGCCAATGCCGACAAGGTCATGCAAGAGCTGACCCAGCATGAGATCGTCGCCGAGGAATGGGGCGGTGAGACCATGATGGTCAAGGTGTCGGCGAAGGCCGGGACCGGGATCGACGATCTGCTCGACGCCATCCTGCTGCAATCCGAGGTTCTCGAGCTGAGAGCCCCGATCGATGGTCCCGCGCGCGGCACCATCGTCGAATCCAGCCTCGACAAGGGACGCGGCCCGGTCGCGACCTTGCTGGTGCAATCCGGCACCCTGCGCCGCGGCGACATCATCGTCAGTGGCGGTGAGTATGGGCGCGTGCGGGCGATGTTCGATGAGTCGGGGGCCTCGGTCGAGGCGGCTGGACCCTCGATCCCGGTCCAGGTCCTGGGGCTCTCGGGCACCCCCAATGCCGGCGATGATGTGATGGCGGTGGCCGACGAGCGGCGCGCGCGCGAGGTCGCCGATCTGCGCTCGGCGCGGTCGCGGCAGAGCCGCATCGACGAGCAGCGCGGGGTCAGTCTCGATCAGCTCTTCTCCCAGCTCAAGGATGGTGAGCAGAAGAGCGTCAACCTCATTGTCAAGGCCGACGTGCAGGGCAGCCTGGAGGCATTGAAGGAGAGTCTGGTCAAGCTGACCAACGATGAGGTCAAGGTCGTGCTGGTGGCCGCCGGGGTTGGCGGGATCACCGAGTCCGATGCCAACCTGGCGGTGACCTCCAACGCGATCCTGCTCGGCTTCAATGTGCGCGCCGACGGCGCGGCGCGCCGGGTGATCGAGGAGAAGGGGCTCGACCTGCGCTACTACAGTGTCATCTACGAGCTGATCGATGATGTGAAGAAGGCCATCGCTGGTCTGCTCAGTCCGATCGTGACCGAGGAGATCATCGGGCTGGCGCAGGTGCGCGACGTCTTCCGCTCGTCGAAGTTCGGCGCGATCGCCGGCTGTCTGGTCACCGAGGGCACGATCAAGCGCAACAACCCCATCCGGGTGCTGCGCAACAATGTCGTCATCTACGAGGGTGCGCTCGAGTCGCTGCGCCGCTTCAAGGAAGACGTGAGCGAGGTCAAGGCGGGCATCGAGTGCGGCATTGGCGTCAAGAACTACAATGACGTGCGTCCCGGTGACCAGATCGAGGTGTTCGAGCGGACCGAGCGCGCGCGTGAGGTCTGATCCTGTCGCGGTGGGTTGCACATGAAGGAATTCGCTCGCACAGAGCGCATCGGCGCCGAGCTCAAGCGCGAGCTTGCGGTACTGGTGCGCGACGAGGTCAAGGATCCACGGCTCGGAGACATCACGATCCACGAGGTGAGGGTCACACGTGATCTGGCACATGCCAAGGTCTTCTTCACCTGTTTTCCGTCGGACGAGTCGGCCACGGAGCAGGCGCGCCTGCTCAATGGCCGGTTGGCTGGATTTCTCCGCCATGCCTTGGCGCAACGCGTGAGTCTGCGCACCGTCCCGCAGCTACATTTCGTATTCGATGAATCGATCGGCCATGGCGAGCGTCTCGCGGCCCTGATCACCCGGGCGGTCGGATCGGCCGAGTCCGCCCGGCCACTGGATCCCGACGAGGAGCGCTAGAAGTCATGGCACGTCGCCGTCAAGTTGGTCGGGATGTCACCGGCATCCTATTGTTGGACAAGCCGCTGAGCTTGAGCTCGAACGACGCGCTCCAGCGCGTGAAGCGCGCCTATCGCGCCGCGAAGGCCGGACATACCGGTAGCCTCGATCCATTGGCCACCGGTCTGCTGCCCTGCTGTCTGGGAGATGCCACCAAGTTCTCGGCCTATCTCCTGGACGCGGACAAGCGCTACCGGGTGCGTGTGCGTCTCGGCATCACCACGAGCACCGCCGATGCCGAGGGCGAGGTGATCGCGACCGCACCGGTCGAGGGGGTCGACGAGCAACGTGTCCGCGAGGTGCTCCCCGCGTTCACCGGTCCGATCGAGCAACTGCCTCCCATGCACTCGGCCGTCAAGCACCAGGGTCAGCGTCTGTACAAGCTGGCGCGCCAAGGTCTGGAGGTCGAGCGCGAGCCGCGTCAGGTGTACATCTTCGCCTTGGAGATCGTGGCGATCGACTCGCCCGAGATCCTGCTCGACGTGCACTGCTCCAAGGGGACTTATGTGCGGACCTTGGCCGAGGATATCGGTCGCGCACTCGGCTGTGGCGCCCATGTCAGCGGGCTGCGGCGCACCGCGGTCGGACCCTATCTCGAATCCGAGGGAGGCTTCGTGTCACTCGAGCAGGTCGAGGCGCTGGCCGAGCAGGGCGATCAGGCGGCGCTCGATGCCTTGTTGTTGCCGCTCGACAGCGCGCTGGGCCATTGGCCGATGGTGCGTCTCTCGGCCGATGCGGCCTTCTATCTGAGCCAGGGCCAGGCCGTGCTGGTGCCGCAGGCCCCGACCGATGGTCTGGTGCGACTCTATGACCCGTCCAGTCACTTCATCGGGGTCGGCAGCATCAGAGACGACGGTCGGGTGCAGCCGAAACGATTGATATGATTCACGATGGTCCGATCCCCTGAGGTCATTGTCGGGGTGATCGACGCGGCCCTGCCGTGGCAAGACCAGAGTTCTCTCCAACACTGAACCCAGGAGACAAGGCATGACAATGACCGCCGCAGAGAAGAAAAAGATCGTCGATGAGTACCGTCGTGGGGAGGCCGATACCGGCTCGCCCGAGGTGCAAGTCGCGCTCTTGACTGCACGTATCTTGCAGTTGACCGAACATTTCAAGGAGCACAAACACGACCATCATTCGCGCCGCGGTCTGGTGCGGATGGTCAACTCCCGTCGCAAGCTCCTCGATTATCTCAAGCGCAAGGATATCGACCGGTATCGCGAGCTGATCGCGCGCTTGGGTCTGCGTCGCTGACGCGCGCCGCTGGAGACATCGAGCGGGGGCCTGAGACGCCCCCGCTGGCTTTATCCCGCTTGCGTGCACGAGCAAGCGCCACCATGTCGGAGCGACCGTTGGCGCGACGTTTGGTGGCTGCGTGGGTCCATGGACCGCACGGCGACCGATCCCTTCCCTCGAGGAGTGACATGTGATTCCGAAACCCATCGTCAAGCAATTCAAATTTGGTGACCAGACCGTCACCCTGGAAACCGGGGAGATCGCCCGTCAGGCCGATGGCGCGGTCCTCGTGAACATTGACGACACGGTCGTGCTGGTGACCGTGGTGGTCGACAAGCGCCCGGGCGCCGCGCGCGACTTTCTCCCGCTGACCGTGGATTATCAGGAGAAGACCTACGCGGCTGGTCGGATTCCGGGCGGCTTCTTCCGTCGCGAGGGGCGTCCGAGTGAGTCCGAGATCCTGACTGCGCGTCTGATCGATCGGCCAGTGCGTCCACTGTTCGCTGATGGCTTCACTCAGGAAGTCCAGATCATCGCAACCGTGAAGTCACTGAACCCGGCGGTCAATCCCGAGGTTCCGGCGATGCTGGGTGCCTCCGCGGCTTTGGCGATCTCGGGGGCTCCGTTCAATGGCCCGGTCGGTGCGGCACGGGTCGGGTACAAGAATGGCGACTACATCCTCAATCCGGCGGTCGTCGGTCTGGGCCCAGACTCCGACCTGGATCTGATCGTCGCTGGGACCGAGAAGGCGGTCTTGATGGTCGAGTCGGAGGCGCGTGGGCTCACCGAGGAGATCATGCTCGGCGCCGTCCTCTTCGGTCACGAGCAGATGCAAGTGGCGATCCAGGCGATTCGCGAGCTGGCCGCCGAGGCGGGAAAGCCGCCGCTTGCCTGGACGTCCCCGGCAGTCGACACCCAATTGGGAGAGGCGGTCGCACGTCTCTGTGCTGAGCCTGTTGGCCAGGCCTATCGCATCAAGGAGAAGCAGGAGCGTTACGCGGCACTCGATGCCCTGCGCGCTCAGGTCATCGCCGAGCTGTGCGACGCGGCGGATGCCCACTGGACCCAGGAGCAGGTCCTGGGTGCAATCGAGTCGCTGGAGAAGGCGACCGTGCGTGGCTCCATCCTCGCCGGCAACCCACGTATCGATGGTCGTGACAACCAGACGGTGCGTCCCATCACCATTCGCACCGGCGTCTTGCCGCGAACCCACGGCTCGGCGCTGTTCACGCGCGGCGAGACTCAGGCACTGGTGATCACGACGCTCGGCACCGAGCGCGATTCGCAGATCATCGATGCGCTGGAGGGCGAACGGCGCGAGCATTTCATGATGCATTACAACTTCCCGCCCTTCTGCGTGGGTGAGACCGGACGGGTCGGCAGCCCCAAGCGGCGCGAGATCGGCCACGGCCGACTGGCCAAGCGCGGCGTTCTGGCCGTGATGCCGAGCATCGAGGAGTTTCCCTATTCAGTGCGGGTGGTCTCGGAGATCACCGAATCCAATGGCTCGAGCTCGATGGCCAGCGTCTGCGGCACCAGTCTGTCGCTCATGGACGCGGGCGTGCCGGTGAAGGGCGCGGTGGCCGGGGTGGCCATGGGGTTGATCAAGGAGGGTGATCGCTATGCTATCCTGACCGACATCATGGGTGATGAGGACCATCTCGGCGACATGGATTTCAAGGTGGCCGGGACTGCCGAGGGCATCAATGCCCTGCAGATGGATATCAAGATCGAAGGCATCACCGCGCAGATCATGGCCGTCGCGCTGGAGCAAGCCAAGGCTGGGCGGCTGCACATCCTTGGTGAGATGAACAAGGTCATCGATGTGCATCGTGCCGAGATGTCCGAGCATGCGCCGCGCATCATCGAGCTGAAGATCCATCCGGAGAAGATCCGCGATGTCATCGGCAAGGGCGGCTCGGTGATTCGTGCCATCACGGAGGAGACGGGCGCGACCATCGACATCAACGATGATGGCCTGGTCAAGATCTTCTCCGTGGAGAAGGCCGCCGGCGAAGAGGCCAAGCGACGCATCCGTCTGATCACCGCCGATGTCGAGGTCGGTAAGATCTATGAGGGTCGGGTTGCGCGCCTGATGGATTTCGGCGCATTCGTGACCATCTTGCCCGGACGCGACGGTCTGGTGCACATCTCTCAGATCTGCGAGGAGCGCGTGCAGAGTGTGAGCGACAAGCTCGCCGAGGGTGATCTGGTGCGGGTGAAGGTCCTGGAGGTCGACAAGCAGGGTCGGATCCGGCTCAGCATGAAGGCGGTCGAGGTCGAGGACTGATCCTGGTGGATTGACACAAGAGGGGCTTCGGCCCCTTTTGTACTTAGCGCAGCGTGTCGTGTCGATCTGCTCTGCGTACGCGCGCGAGCCTTCGCGCTGGCCGGCGTGTCGCCCGTGACCGACCCCGAGTCGCTCCGTCATCCGCAATCGCGGTATCGTGAGACCATTTGGGTGAAATCATGCGATTGATCTGCTTGGATGATGATCCGCGGATCGAGCGGATTCTCGGACATTTCCTGGTGCGCTTGGGGCATCACGTCGAGTTTCATGCGACGAGCGCATCGTTCAAGTCGGCGCTGGATGCCGATGACGTGGATGTGGCGCTACTCGATCTGGGACTCGGCTTGGAGAACGGGATCGAAGTGATCCGTTGGCTTGCCGAGACCCATCCATCACTACCCGTCGTGTTGCTCTCCGGGCATGGCGACGGCTTGCTGGATACCGCGCGGCGGATTGCCAATGCCCATGGTATCCAAGTGCTCGGCACGGTCACAAAGTTGCGCATGGTGACCGATCTACCGGCGATCCTGGCGCGCGAGGCCGCAAGCGATCATGCCAGCTCCCGTATCCATGCGCGCGCCAGCGCGCCGAGTCGTGAGCCGCTGACACGCGATGAGCTGCTCGCGGCGATCGCGGCGCGTGCCGTCATTCCTTATCTTCAGCCGATCGTCTCACCGATCAGTGGGCGCCTGAAGGGCGCCGAGGTGTTGGCACGACTGCACCCGCCCGGTGGTCGTTTTTATCATGCGGGCGAGTTCATTCCGCTTGCCGAGTCGAGCGATCTCATCTATCCACTGACCGAGGCCTTGTTCGAGGCACTGATCCAGGAGCAGTCCCGACTGGCGCCGCTTGGGATGAAGTTCCTCTCGGTCAATCTTTCACCATTGATCCTGCAGGAAGAGCGTGCGATCGCGTTGGTGCGCCGGTTGGTCGAAGGCTTCGATGGGCTCTGCGCCATCCGCATCGAGATGACCGAATCGGCGGCGATCGCCCATCCCGATGCGCTCCAGGCGATCGTTGCTCAGATCCGTCTGTTGGGTGTCTCACTGGCCATGGATGATTTCGGGACTGGCTATTCGTCCATGCGGGTCCTTGCCGAGCTGCCATTCAAGTCCCTGAAGATCGATCTGTCGTTCGTCTCCGAGATGTTCGACTCACCCAAGGCGCTGCGACTCCTGCGTGCCATGATCAACTTCGGCAAGAGTCTCGATCTACAGGTTGTCGCCGAAGGGGTCGAGACGGCCGCGCAGTGTGACTTGCTGATCAGCGAGGGGATCGATCTGGCCCAGGGCTATCTGTTCGGGGCGCCCATGACCACCGAGATGCTGGTGCAACGCTTCATGCACGAGCGCCTGAACAGCGGGGCACTCCCCGATTCCAGGGATGCGAGCCTAGGTGGGTCATCCGGCTGAATCCAACCCCTCGCCCCCGGCCTGGTCGGCGAGCGAGATTGGGCGATCGACGCCGGCGTGGTCCTCAATCGCGTCCGAGAAAATGTCGTGGACGAATCCCCAGTGCAAGTAGGGTCGTGGCGTACACTGCCGCGCCGATGAGGATCCACATGAGCAGGCGCCAGATGCGTTCGCCCAGATCCAGATCGAACCAGTCGGCGGTCGCGCCGGCGCCGTACCAGACCAGCAGGCCCATCAGCAGGTTGGCGATCAGCGCCTTGATGAGCAGACCGATCCAGATGGCGCTGGGCTGGAAGATGCGGGCGCGGAGCAGGCCGTGCAGCAGCAGGCTGGCGTTGGTGAGCGCGGCGATGGTGGTGGCGGTGGCCAGTCCGGCATGACCGAAGGGGAGCATCAGGATGAGGTTGAAGACCATGTTCACGACCAGTGCGATGACGGCGATCCGCACCGGTGTGCGCATGTCCTGACGGGCGTAGTAGCCGGGGGCTAGCACCTTGATGCCCATGAAGCCGACCAGTCCGATTGCATAGGCCATCAGACTCAGGCGCGCCATCTGGACATCATGCGCGCCGAACGCACCCGAAAAGAAGAGGGTCGCAATCAGCGGTCCGGCGAGGACCAAGAGCCCGACCGCGCAGGGCACGCCGAGCAACAGGACCCAGCGCAGCGCCCAGTCCATGGTGTGCGAGAAGGCCACCGGGTCGGCCGCGGCATGGCGCTGCGAGAGCCGCGGCAAGATGACGGTAGCGAGTGCGACGGCCAGGATCCCCAGCGGAAATTCCATCAATCGGTCTGAATAATAGAGCCAAGAGATGCTGCCCGTGACCAGGAAGGACGCGAGCAGGGTGTCGAGCAGCAAGCTGATCTGTCCGACCGAGACCCCAAGGAGCGCTGGCACCATGAGCTTCATGGTCTTGCGCACACCTGGATCCTTGAGTGCGAGGCGTGGTCGCGGCAAGAGGTCGAGACGGGCCAGGAAGGGAAGCTGGAAGGCGAGCTGGGCCACCCCGGCGATGAGCACCCCCCAGGCCAGGGCGACGATCGGCCGCTCCATCAACGGCGCCAGATAAACGGCGCAGAGGATCAGCGAGATGTTGAGCAAGACCGGGGTGAAGGCCGGGATGCCGAATCGCTCGTAGGTATTGAGGATGCCGCCGGCGAACGCGGTGAGCGAGATGAACAGCAGATAGGGAAAGGTCAGCCGGAGCATCTCCGTGGCAAGCGCCAACTGACTCGGCTCCTGGATGAATCCCGGAGCAAAGAGCAGGATCAGAAGCGGTGCGCCGAGGATGCCGAGCAGCGTGACCAGCAGGAGGACCGCGCCGAGGGTCCCCGCGACCGCGTCGATGTACGCCTTCAGCGCGGTGCGCCCGCGTGTCTGTTTGTACTCGTTCAGGATCGGGACGAACGCCATGGAGAAGGCGCCCTCGGCAAAGAGACGCCGCATGAAGTTCGGTATCTTGAAGGCGACGAAGAAGGCGTCGGTCCCGGCATCCGCGCCGAAGATGCGCGCGACCACCAGATCGCGGACGAATCCGAGCACCCGCGACAGGAAGGTATTGCTTCCGACCTTGGCGATGGCGGCGGCGAGTGAGGCCACGTTGGCTGGGACTCCGCAAAAGGCGCGATTATAGGCGGGAAGGGTGGCCGCGGCGATCCATCAATCTCGGACGTCTTGGCACACCCTGATGCTGGCAGGGCTGGAGGTCTTGCGCGAGCCTGTCATGGCGGTTGGCAGGCTCGATCTGGCGAGTCGTTTCCAGGTGTCCGTGGCGCGGATCGATGGCTCGTCCCGACCTTACCCTCGATGGGCTGTCCGTCATCGCGAACTGACGCCTCGATCCAGCGCCTGGCTTCGCTCAGTAGCGCGCCTGCTGCTGCTCATAGGCGCGCTGTTGTGACGCACGCCAGGCCTCGCGATCCTGTTGCTGCTGCAGCTCCTTCTGATGTTGGTCATAGGCGAATGATCCAATGCCACCGACCACGGCACCAATGGCCGCACCCTTGCCCGCGTTGGCGGTCATCGACCCGATCGCGGCGCCTGCGGCCGCACCGGCGGCGGTTCCGCTCATCGTCCGCGAGGAGGTGGTGGTTCCGCAGCCAGCGAGTGCGGCGGCGGCGAGCAATGTGATGATCACGGGTGTCGTCTTCATGGAGTTCTCCGTTGCTACTTGGACTCTGTTTGGGTGAGTCGACAGACACTGACACCGGTCTGTCGTTGAATCATCGTGGGTCGGGATGGGATGCCGAGGTCGTGGCGCGTCGTGCGGTCGATGCGCGCCGACAGTTTAGATCATCACGCCCGGTGACGTGCTGTAGCTGTCGATGACATTGACATAATTCACACGCTCGAATTCCGCTGGGTTGGGGACCGACTGGGCGCTGACCCGGCCGCGGAAGTCATCCACCGATTCGAATCCTTGCTCTTCCATCCAGCCCTCGATCCCGGCCAGGATACGGGCGAGATAGGCTGGACCCTTGGCCAGCAGGACACTGCACAGATGGACCACGTCCGCCCCGGCCAGGAGCAGCTTGATGGCGTCGGCCGGGGTATGCACGCCGCCTGTCGCACCGAGTGACAGTCCTTCGAAGCGGCCATGGAGGATGGCGATCCAGCGCATCGCCAGCAGCGCCTCGATCGAGGTGGATGGGTGCAGACTGGCCTGTAGACGCAAGCTGTCGATGTTGATGTCGGGCTGGTAGAAGCGATTGAAGAGCGCGACACCATTGGCGCCGGTGGCGGCGATATCGCCGACGAAATGACCGATCGAGCTGAAGCTGGGAGAGAGCTTCATGTTGATGGGGATCTGCACATGGGTGCGCAGCTCGCGCAGCAGCTCGAGATAGCGCTCCTCGACCTGCCGTCCGGTTTGCGAGACATCGGCGGCGACATAATAGGCATTGAGCTCGATGGCGTCGGCCCCGGCCTCTTGCAACTCGGCCGCGAGCTTGATCCAGCCGCCGGTGGTGACCCCGTTGAGACTGGCGATCACTGGAATGTCCAGTGACTCCTTGAGCGCGCGGATGTTTTCAAGATAGCGATCGAGCGCGCCAGCGAAGTCTTGATGGCTGGGCAGGAAGTCCGCGGCCTCGGCGAATCCCGTATCCTGATGATGGAGGAAGCGGACCATGCTCTCCGATTCGGCGGTCACGGCCTCCTCGAACAATGACCACATGATGATGGCCGCGGCACCGTTGTCCTCCAGCTCGCGCGCGATCGCGGCGCTCTTGGACAATGGCGAGGCCGATGGAACCAGCGGGTTCTTGATCTGGAGACCCAGATAATTGGTCGTGAGATCCATGCGTATGGCTCCGAATGGGGTGGTGAGCTGATCGCTGTCGGCGATCAGCCGTTGCTGTCGGCGCTGAGACGCAGGCATGCGGGCGCGCTTGACTCATCGGTACGCGTTGCATACAGGACGTCCAGGTCATGAGGTCTTCATTGATTGAGACAGCGGATTTCTTGATCCGCGCCGCTCGGTCTGCACCAATCCGTCCTGCTCTCCGCTCTAATGTTCCCCATCGCTCGGTGTGCCAGATTTCTGCACGGCCAGGTGCGCGAGCTGCTCGTAGAGCGTGAAGCGGCTGTGCACATGCCTCTGAGCGAGCTGTAGATAACGCTCGGCGGCGTCGGGATGGGTCCGGCTCAGGACACTGAAGCGGGTTTCCGAGGCGATGAAATCACGATAGGGAATGCTCGGTGGCTTACTGTCGATGTGCAACGGGTTCTCGCCCGCCACGAGTCGGCGCGGGTCGTAGCGAAAGAGTGCCCAGTGCCCCGAGTTGACCGCCATGTCCTGTTGGCGCAGATTCTTCGACAGGTCCACGCCGTGGGCAATGCAGGGCGAATAGCAGATGATGACCGAGGGTCCGTCATAGGATTCGGCCTCCAGGAAGGCGCGGACGACTTGCACGTCCTTGGCCCCGAAGGCGACTTGAGCGACATACACGTTCTCGTAGGACATGGCCATCATGGCCAGATCCTTCTTGAAGGTGGCTTTACCGCCTGCGGAGAATTTCGCCACCGCGCCAAGCGGGGTGGCCTTGGAGGTCTGACCCCCAGTGTTGGAGTAGACCTCGGTGTCGAGGATCAGCAGGTTGACATTGCGTCCGCTGGCCAGCACGTGATCGACCCCGCCGTAGCCGATGTCGTAGGCCCAGCCGTCACCGCCGACGATCCAGACACTGCGCTTGACGAGCTGATCGCAGATCCCCTCCAGGGTGCGGGCCTCGCCCGCGTCGATCCCCGCCAACCTCTCGCGCAAGGCGGCGACCCGCTCGCGCTGCTCGAAGATCCCGGCCTCGTCGGACTGGTCGGCGTCGATGAGCGCGGTGGCCAGATCCTCGCCGATGCGCGCGGCGAGCCGCTTGACGATCTCACGGGCATGCGCGGCCTGTTTGTCGATCGCCAGGCGCAGGCCGAGACCAAACTCGGCATTGTCCTCGAACAGCGAGTTGTTCCAGGTCGGTCCGCGCCCCTCGGGGTTGGTGGTATAGGGCGTGGTTGGGAGGTTGCCGCCATAGATGGATGAGCAGCCGGTGGCGTTGGCGATCAACATGCGGTCGCCGAAGAGCTGGGTGGCCAGCTTGATGTAGGGTGTCTCGCCGCACCCCACGCAGGCCCCCGAGAACTCGAAGAGTGGCTGCAGCATCATGGCATGCTTGATCTTGGTGCTGTCGAGCCGGGTGCGATCGTATTCGGGCAGGGTCAGGAAGAAGCCCCAGTTGGCCTGCTCGCGGTCATGGATCTGCTCGGCCGGGACCATGTTCAGTGCCTTGCGGCTCGGGTCCTTGCGATCGCGGATCGGGCAGACCTCGACACAGAGTCCACAGCCGGTGCAGTCATCGGGCGCGACCTGGTAGGTGATGTGATGATCGGCCGGGAAGTCCTTCCCCTTGATCTGAACGTGTTGGAAGCTCGTCGGCGCGTCCTGGGTCAGAGTCGCCGGATAGACCTTGGCGCGGATCGCCGCGTGCGGACAGACCAGCGGGCACTTGCCGCAATGGGTGCAGAGGTCGTCCTCCCATTGGGGGAGCTGCAGGGCGATATTGCGCTTTTCGAAGCGGGTGGTTCCACTCGGCCAGGTGCCATCGGCGGGCATCAGGCTGACCGGAAGACTGTCACCCTGGCCAGCGATCAGGGTGGCGGTGACGCGGCGCACGAACTCCGGCGCGCTCGCTGGCACCACCGCGGGGTGCTCGCGGACATTGGTCACCTGAGCGGGGAGAACGACCCGATGCAGTCCGGCAAGCGCGGCATCGATGGCCTGGAAGTTGCGCTCCAAGAGGGTCTGACCCTTGCGGCCATAGCTCTTCTTGACCGCCGCTTTGATGTGCGTGATCGCCTCCTCCTTGGGCAGGATCCCCGAGATGGCGAAGAAACAGGTCTGCATGATGGTGTTGATGCGTCGACCCATGCCGGTGGCGCCGGCGATCCCGTAGGCATCGATCACATAGAGGCTGATGCCCTTGTCGAGGATGGTCTGTTGCATCTTGCCCGGAAGCTCGTCCCAGATCCGCGCGGGTGGGGTCGATGTATTGAGCAGGAACACGGCACCCGGGCGCGCGACCTCGAGCATCTCGTAACGGGTGAGGAAGGTCGGCTGGTGGCAGGCGACGAAGCTCGCCTCGTTCTCACCGATCAGATAGGTGCTGTGGATCGGCCGGGGCCCGAAGCGCAGATGGCTCACGGTGACCGCGCCGGCCTTCTTCGAGTCGTACTGAAAATAGCCCTGACCGTAGTTGGGCGTTTCTTCGCTGATGATCTTGATTGAATTCTTGTTGGCCGAAACGGTGCCGTCGGATCCCAGGCCATAGAAGACACAGGCGGTCACGCCAGTGAGCGCGGCCGGCTTGAAGGTCGGATCCCATTCCAGGCTGGTCTGGGAGACGTCATCGATGATCCCCACCGTGAATGGATTGCGTGGTGCGGGGCAAGCGAGCTCGTCGAAGATCCCCTTGACCATGGCGGGGGTGAATTCCTTGGAGGACAGCCCGTAGCGCCCACCGATCACCTGCGGCATGGTCGCGAGCCGACCCTCGGAGAGCGCCCGCGCGAGTGCCGTGATGACGTCTTTGTAGAGCGGCTCGCCGTCGGCGCCTGGCTCCTTGCAGCGATCGAGCACGGCGAGCCGGGTCGCGGTGATCGGGAGCGCGGCAAGCAGCGCGCCGGCGTCGAAGGGCCGATAGAGACGGACCTTGACGAGTCCAACCCGCTCGCCTTGCGCCACGAGATCCTCGACCGTCTCCTGCGCCGCGCCGATCCCCGAGCCCATCAGTAGGATGACCCGCTCGGCATCGGGCGCACCGACATATTCGAAGAGGTCGTAGCGCCGCCCGGTCAACTCGGCGAAGCGCGCCATGGTCCGCCGCACGCTGTCCGGGACCGCGGCATAGTAGGGGTTGACCGTCTCGCGCCCTTGGAAATAGACATCCGGGTTCTGCGAGGTGCCGCGGATCACCGGGCGATCCGGGTTCATCGCACGCGCGCGACAGGCCTTGACCAGATCCTCGTCGATCATGGCGCGCACCGTCTCGCGCGGCAGCCGCGCGACCTTGGCGACCTCGTGCGAGGTGCGGAAGCCATCGAAGAAATGCAGGAACGGAACCCGACTCTCCAGGGTGGCCGCTTGCGCGATCAAGGCGAAATCCATCGCCTCCTGGACCGATGCCGAGCAGAGCATGCTGAAGCCGGTCGCGCGGCAGGCCATGACGTCGGAGTGATCCCCGAAGATCGAGAGTGCCTGAGCCGCGAGCGAGCGTGCCGAGACATGGAAGACCGTCGGGGTCAGCTCGCCAGCGATCTTGTACATGTTCGGGATCATCAGCAGCAGGCCCTGCGAGGCCGTGAAGGTGGTCGCGAGCGATCCGCCCTGAAGTGCCCCATGGATCGCCCCGGCGGCCCCGGCCTCGCTCTGCATCTCCACGACGTCGGGGACCGTGCCCCAAAGATTCTCGACACCGAGCGATGACCACTCGTCCGCCCACTCACCCATGTTGGATGAGGGCGTGATGGGATAGATGGCGATGACCTCGTTGGTCAGGTGTGCGACATAGGCCACGGCCTCGTTGCCGTCGAGGGTTACCATGTTCTGTTGCGACATCGGGGGGTTCCGAGCTGGTGGTTGGCTAGACTGGCGACGCGCAGGCGCCGAGCCGGCGGATCCGCGCCGGGCGCGGCGGGGGACTATCGAGGACGATCCAGGCGAGGGGCTGATGAGCGGTCGACCGGGACGCTGGTCCTGGTCATGCGCGAATCAGCGGCCCTGGGCCGCGCGCCAGACCCGATGGTCGTGCTTGGCGAGACGTTTGGCCAGGCCCAACTGCATCCGGCCCTGGTCCAGGGCCCTGAGCGGTGCGCCGACGAAGTGACGGAGCGAACGGAAGCTTCTGATCTCAGAGCTGGTTTTGATGGAAGCCGAGGTCTTGACGCTGATCATGGTAATCCTCTCGGGAGGCGGCCTGAGTGGTGCGAGATCGCTGTGACGAACACTCGCCATGCTAGCTGGGGTCAGGCGGGACTGCAACAAGACCCGGTGCCGCGGGCGCGGGCGCCCAAGGCCCTCAGAGTACACGAGCCAACGTGACCGCGTCCTCGCGACCCTGGTCGGCTGGATAATAGCCGCGGCGGATGCCGATCTCGCCGAATCCCTCCGAGTGATAGAGTGCGCGCGCCCGGGTATTGGATGCGCGGACCTCGAGGAAGACGGTGTCGACCTCACGCGCGCGCGCGGTGTCGAGTAGATGTCGAAGGATCGCTCGGCCCAAGCCGCGTCCCTGCCAGCTCGGGTGGACGCAGAGATTGAGCAGATGACATTCACCCGCGGCGATGGCGGTGACGGCATGTGCCACGACCCCGCGCTCGATCTCGCCGACCCAGCAGTCGTAGCCGAACCGCAAACAGTCGCGGAAGATCGCCGCGCTCCAAGGATGCGCATAGGCCGCGCGATCGAGCGCGCAGACCACGTCCAGATCGGACGCCTCCATGACCCTCAGCACGAGGCCTGGATCCTGGCCGACGAGCGGGGATGCTGCTCGATGTAAACCCTTCATCTATACTCCCGTGGTTTAGCCAGCCGCGGCTCTGACCGCTGACACACGCCATGACCGAGCTTCAAGACCAACTCAACCGGCGCCGGACCTTCGCCATCATCTCGCACCCGGACGCGGGCAAGACCACGCTCACCGAGAAGCTGCTACTGTTCGGCGGCGCCATCCAGCTCGCCGGAACCGTCAAGGGACGCAAGGCCGCCCGTCATGCCACCTCGGACTGGATGGAGCTCGAGAAAGAGCGCGGGATCTCGGTCACCTCCTCGGTGATGCAGTTTCCCTATGGCGAGAGTATCGTCAACCTGCTCGACACTCCCGGTCACCAGGATTTCTCGGAGGATACCTACCGCACGCTCACCGCGGTCGACTCGGCGCTCATGGTGATCGATGTGGCCAAGGGCGTCGAGGAGCGCACCATCAAGTTGATGGAGGTCTGCCGTCTGCGCGACACCCCCATCCTCACCTTCATCAACAAGCTCGACCGCGAGGGTCGCGACGCCATCGAGATCCTGGATGAGGTCGAGCAGGTGCTCAAGATCCAGTGCGCGCCGGTGACCTGGCCGATCGGCATGGGCAAGCGCTTCAAGGGCGTCTACGATCTACGCTTCGATCGGACCCATCTCTTCAGTGCGCAGCATGGGGGGCGGATCGCCGATGGCGAGACCATCCAGGGGATCGACAACCCGCGCATGGATGACTTGCTCGGCGATCAGGCCGATGAGCTGCGTGCCGAGATGGAGCTGGTGCAAGGGGCGAGTCATCCACTTGATCTCGCGGCCTATCGGGCGGGGCGCCAGTCCCCGGTCTTCTTCGGCTCCGCCATCAACAACTTCGGCGTGCGTGAGCTGCTCGACGCCTTCGTCGAATATGCCCCGCCGCCGCGCCCACGCGCGACTCTCCAACGCCAGGTCGAGCCCGCCGAGCCGGCCTTCACGGGTTTCGTCTTCAAGATTCAGGCGAACATGGATCCGGCGCATCGTGATCGGGTCGCCTTCCTACGGGTCTGCTCGGGCAGCTACAAGCAGGGCATGAAGATGCGTCATGTGCGCATCGGCAAGACGGTGCAGGTCTCCAACGCCATCACCTTCCAGGCCGATGAGCGCAAGCGTGTCGAGGAGGCCTGGCCGGGCGATATCATCGGGTTGCACAACCACGGCACCATCCAGATCGGCGATACCTTCACCGAGGGCGAGACCCTCAAATACGGCGGGATCCCCTATTTTGCACCCGAGCTTTTTCGCCGTGTCGTGCTCAAGGACCCGCTGCGCATGAAGGCACTCCAGAAAGGGGTGATCCAGCTCTCCGAGGAGGGCGCGACACAGGTGTTTCGGCCACTCAAGAACAACGACTTGATCCTCGGCGCGGTTGGTATCCTCCAGTTCGACGTGGCCGCCTACCGACTCAGGGACGAGTATGGCGTCGAGGCGATCGTCGAGCCGGTCAATGTGAAGACCGCGCGTTGGATCCTCTGTGCCGATCCCAAGCGGCTCGAGCAGTTCAAGGAGAAGACCTATGAGCATCTGGCGCTCGATGGCGATGACCAGCTCGTCTATCTTGCCCCGACCCGGGTGAATCTCGATCTGGCGCAGGAGCGCTGGCCGGATGTCCGCTTCCTGGCGACCCGGGAACTGTGATGCGAGCGGCTCTGGGCGCTTGGATCCCGCGGGGCGTGCGCCCATCTTGCGCTCAGTCACAGGTCTGAACGAGTCAAACGAGACAAACAGGAGTCGACATTGGAAACAGAAACAGTTGCTCAACTCATTCGTCAGGGTCTACCGGACGCGCAGGTCGAGGTCACGGGCGATGGAAGTCACTTCGATGCGCTGGTCGTCAGCCCGGCGTTCGAGGGGCTGACACTCATCGCCCGTCACCGCCTGGTCAAGGAGACCGTCAAGGCGCAGATCGCCAGTGGCGAGCTTCATGCCTTGTCGCTCAAGACCTTGACGCCAAGCCAGCGGGCCGAGACGGGCGGTTGAGTGGCAGGCTTGGGCGCGGCCGTGAGGCCTCGACACCTTGCCAAGCGGGCGTCCGGTGCCATACTTGTTGTGGAGAGTCAGGCACTCGACGCAGGAGACACAGCCATGTTCCTCAAACATCGTGCAACCGAGAAGCTGATCGAGGTCCTCAGCCAACGGGATCTCTTCAATCCGATGCACCCAAGCATCGTGGGGCGTTTTCACTATGGTGAAGAGGCGCAGGATCCAGAAACCTTCGCCAAAACAGATCTACTCTTCATCTCGGGAGAGGCGCTGCCGAGATGCTGGACGGACACCCACTATCGCGATGACGAGATCCATCGTCACTACCATGGGCGGGCGGCTTGAGTGACGCCCGGAGCCTTCACGCGCGCGGGGTGCCCTCCAGCGCCGTGACAGGTGCCGGCCGATCCATGAAGGGTCGGATCGCATCATCCACGTAAGCTTGTGCGTGCGTCGCGGATTCGCGCCGTACGCGCTCGCTCATGCGCCAGATGTGCCAGGCATAGATCAGGAAGCGGCCGTAAGTGGAGACGCTCTCGCGCACGCGCCTCAGATAAAAGGGCAGGGCAGGCTCGATGGGCAACCCGGCCCGACGCTGCCGTCTGATCTTGCGCCGAATGAAGCCACCCTGCAGTGGGTGGACATGCTCGAATCGAAAGCAGCCGTAGAACTCCAGCGCGATCTCCATGATGCGCTTCGGGTTGCGATCGAAGGCGGCGGCGCGGCGCATCAGGGTCTCCAGATGATCCGGCGCATAGAAGATGTCCCAGGCCTCGCGATAGATGCCCTCCCATTCCTCCTTGGTCATGCGTGGGTGCGTGGTGCACACATGCTCCAGGTCATAGCGGTTCAGGTCGGGCTCGAGCGGCGCGCCCTGCAGGTAGAGTGCGCGATGATCGGCCGAGCCGGGCAGGGGCGTCAGACAGAAGAGCTCCAGGATGTCGAGAGGGAGCTCGCGCTTGATGGTCTGGAGATCGGCGCGCACCCGCTCGGGCGTGTCCTCGGGAAAACCGATGATATAGCCACAGTAGGTGGTCACCTTCTTGCTCTGCCAGGCGAGCAACATCTCGCGATAGCTTGCGATCTTGTTCTGCTTCTTGTTCGCCGACTTGAGATTGTCCGGGTTGATGTTCTCCAGTCCGATGAAGACCCGCGAGACCCCGGCACGCCGGGCCTTGTCGACGAAACCAGGCAGGGTATGACACATGGTGTCGACCTGGATGGTGAAATTGAGCTTCACACCGAGCTCCTCGCGAATCTCGGCAATGCGCTCGAAGATCGCCTCCCAGTGACGATTGCGCGCAAAGTTGTCGTCGGTGATGAAATAGTGACGGATGCCGTGGGCCAGGTTGGCGCGCAGCAGTGCCGCGATGTCGTCGGCGCCACGATGGCGTGATGTGCGGCCTTGCACATTGATGATGGTGCAGAAGCTGCAGATGAAGGGGCAGCCCCGTCCGGCATCGAAGGTGCCGGGCATGGGTGCGTAGCGACGTGCCACCGCGGGGGGCAGGTTGGGCATCACTTGGCCCAGCAGGTCGGGCCGGTCGTCGAGATAGTTGTAGATTGGCTCCATGCGCCCGGCTTGTGCTGCCCGTAAGAGATCATCGAACCGCCCTTCCAGCTCACCCGCGAACAGTGTCACGCCGGCATCGAGCGCTGCTTGCAGCTCAGCCGTGAGCTCGGGCAGCATGGCCAGGCAACCGCTGACATGGAAGCCCCCGAGCGCGACCTGGATGCCAGCCGAGCGAAACTGCAAGGCCAGATCCATTGCTCGGGGAAATTGGTTCGACTGGACCCCGACCAGGCAGACCAGGCCCTGACCGCCCGCCCGCCGGATCCGTCGAATGATGCGCTCGACCGGGATCAGGGTGTTGGTCTCGTCGTAGGCGTTCACCTCGATGTCGATGGACTCGCCCAATGCGCGGCTCTGCGCGGCGCTCATGGCCAGACCGTAGAGTGTGGCCAACGAGTTGGATGGGATCCAGGCCTTGAGCCATTGGATCACATAGCCATCGTCATCGTAATGGGAGGGTTTGATCAGCTCGACCAAGAAGCGGCCGCGGGCAGTGCGTGTCAGTCGATTCACGGATAGGCTCCAGGCACCTGGTCGATGATCTGCGGTCAGGTGCCATTCGATGAGTGAACGCATTCGGTGGCGGAGGCATGCTCGGATCCTGCATGCAACGCGCGCTCGGCCGCGATGGTCAGTTGAGGCGCCATGCGTTCAGCCCCCCAACGATGACATCAAGCGTGTGATCTTGCCAGGCTGTTCCTTGAGCTCATGTCGTTGCGGTTTCAGCGCGATCGCCTGTCGCAGATGCTCGACCAGCTCGGCGTCGCTGATCCCGTCGCGCAGCAGTGGCCGCAGGGCATAGCGGTGATCTTGGCCGAGACAGAGATAGAGTGTCCCCTCGACCGTGAGTCTGACACGATTGCAGGTGTCGCAGAAATGCTGTGAGAGTGGTGTGATGAAGCCGATCCGGGTCGCGGTCGCGCCGAGACGGTAATAGCGGGCTGGGCCGCCACCGGGCAGCAGATCCGGAATCAGCTCGAAACGCTGGGCAAGGCGAGCGCGGATCGTGTCCAGATCCTGATAGCGATCGAGCATCTTGCCCCCTTGGCGGCCGATCGGCATGGTCTCGATGAGCCTCAGGGTGAATCCATGTTCGGCGCAATAGTCGAGGATCTCTTCGATCGCATCGGCATTGATGCCGCGCATCACGACCGTGTTGACCCGAATCGGCGCGAAGCCCGCCGCGCGCGCTGCGGCGATGCCCCGCAGCACCCGCGCCAGATCCCCGCCGGTGATCCTTTGGAAGAGCGCCGGACGCAGGCTATCGAGACTGACATTCAGACGCCGCACCCCGGCCAGATAGAGCGGCTCGGCCAGTGCTTCCATGCGTGTGCAGTTGCTGGAGATCGAGAGGTCGCTGAGTCCGGGGAGCGCGGCGAGCCGTGACGCGAGAGCGGGCAGATCCTTGCGGACCAAGGGCTCGCCGCCGGTGATCCGGACATGACGGACGCCGAGCGCGGTGAAGGCGCCAACCACGCGGGTGATCTCGTTGAAGTCAAGCCAATCAGCGGGCTCCTCGAAGCCCTTCACCCCCTTGGGTCGGCAGTAGTCGCAACGCAGATCGCAACGGTCGGTCACCGACAGGCGCAGATACTCGATCCGGCGGCCGAATGGATCGGTGAGGGTCTGCTCGAGCATGGGCGGATCCGTGAGAGTACCTCGATGGCGAGCAGATTACCAAAGCATTGGACTAGGGGATAGTGCAGCCTGGCAAGGCCGCGCATGCTCTCGGCTCACCAGGCCTCTCGCGTGGAGAGGCCGGCGTGCCGGATTCACTCACGACATCAGAGCGTCCCGAACACCGATCATCTCCCGGGCTTGGCTGGCGTCTCCGCTCGCCACGGCCGGCCGCGCCAGAGTGCCCAAACGCCGACCCCGAGCGCGCCAAGGAAGAGGATCGTGGCCCAGTTGGCCAATGAGAGCCCCAGCAGGTTGAGTGCCTCGTCCTCGCACAGTCCAGTGGCCATGAACAGATCGGGCGCGCGCTGGCCGAGCCATTCCACCATCCGCTCGATGAGTCCGGGTGGGCCGGCGACGCAGGAGACCGAGTCGGGCGGTTGCAGCTGAAGCCAGCTCTGATGGGCCGCGACCCCGGCCCCGGTGGTCGCGACGGGGAGCGTGAGGATGCCCGACAGCCATCCAGTCAAACCCGCTCCGTCACGTCCAGCGCCGAGGAATGCCGCGAGCGCGGTGATCGTCAGGATCATGAAGAGCAGACGTTGGAAGATGCATAGATGGCAGGGATCGAGATCCAGCCATTCGGTCGAGATCAGACTGAAGGCGGTGGCCAGGGCCGCGCCCGCCGCCAGGATGGCCCAGGCCAGTCGAGATGTTGGCATGCTCATCACCCGCCCTCATGGGTGCGGCGCCTGCTGCTCAGGCAATCGTTCATCGTCTTGACTCTCTCGAGGTGTCGATCTCTAGGGGTGCCCGCAATCCGCTCGACGGGCCGTTCATCAGTCCACGTCGGCGAAGGCCGCGGCGATCGCCTTGAAGTCTTCATGGATCGCCAGGAAGGCGTCCAGGATATCTGGGTCGAAGTGGCTGCCACGCCCCTCGGACATGATCTCCAGGGCCGCTTCATGGGTCATGGCGGGCTTGTAGACACGCTTGCTGATGAGTGCGTCATAGACATCCGCCACTGCCATCAGACGCGCCGACAGCGGGATGGCCTCGCCGGCGAGGCCCTGCGGATAGCCCGAGCCGTCCCATTTCTCTTGATGCGACAGGGCGATCTCCTTGGCCGGGGTCAGGAATTCGAGCTCGATGCCCAAGGCACGCTCGGCGCGCGCGATGGACTCGTAGCCCACCGTGGTGTGGGTCTTCATGATCTCGAACTCTTCCGGCGTCAGGCGACCGGGCTTGAGCAGGATGTGATCCGGGATACCGACCTTCCCGATGTCGTGCAGTGGCGCCGACTTGAAGAGCTGCTTGATATAGTCGTCGGTCAGCAGGTGATGAAAGCGCGGGTGATCGCGCAGTGACTCGGCCAGTCGGCGGACATAGCGTTGGGTCCGCAGGATGTGGTGGCCGGTTTCGTTGTCGCGGGTCTCGGCCATCGAGGACATCGCCAGGACGGTGACATCCTGGATCGCCTCGACCTGACGGGTTCGCCGCGCCACCTCCGCTTCCAGATAGGCGGCCTTGTCGCGCAGGAAATCGGCGGCGGCCTTCAGCGTCAATTGGGTCTGCACCCGCGCCAGTACGATCGGTGGGCTGATCGGCTTGGTGATGTAGTCCACCGCGCCCAGTCGCAACCCGTGGGCCTCGTCCTCGACATCGGATTTGGCCGTCAGGAAGATGACCGGGATTGCGCTGGTGCGCGGATCCTCCTTGATGCGTTGCAAGACCTCGTAGCCATCCATGCCCGGCATCATGATATCGAGCAGGATCAGGTCGGGAGGCTCTTGCGATTGCAGGAGCTTGAGTGCGCGCTCTCCGTTGTTGGCCACTGTCAGACGATAGGTCTCGCGGAGCAGCTCGCTCATCAGTGCCAGATTCTGCGGCGTGTCGTCGACGACCATCAAGGTGGCTTTACGCTGAGGCTCGAGGTCCATGGCTGTAGTCATACTGATGCATTCTCAGTGGGCTCATCGGTTCGCTCGTCTGGATCGTCACCGTGGGCGCGCGGCGCACGCTGGCGCGGGGTGGTCAGTGTGAGCGGATGCCGGTGTCTTGTGCAAGCGATGTGCTGTGGGTCACGCGCGCGACTGCGGTGACCCACGCGGTATCGAGCGCGCCGAGGACGCGTGCCTGGCACATTCGGCTCACCGACCGGTGCGTCGGTCGGTGAGGGCAGGACTCAATGTGCCAACGTCGGATAGTCGATATAGCCGTGGGCGTCGGGTGTGTAGAAGGTTGCCATGTCGGGGGTATTCAGGGCGGCATCGACGCGCAGCCGCTCGACCAGATCGGGATTGGCGATGAAGGGGCGGCCGAAGGCAATGAGATCGGCCTGTCCCGCGGCCAAGGCGGCCTCGGCGCTCGCACGTTCGAAGCCGCCCGCGAGGATGAAGGGACCTTCGAAGCAGGCGCGCAGTTGGTCCTTGATCTCCCGCGGCACGGGCGGGGCGCCCATCGCCGAATGGTCGAGCACGTGCAGATAGAGCAGTCCGAGCCTCGACAACTCGCGGCACAGTGCCTGGTATTGGGCCACGAGCTCCGGGAATGGTCCAGTGCTGTTGAACACCCCATGGGGCGAGAGACGCATCCCGACCCGCTCGGCGCCGATCACCGCCGCGACCGCCTGGGCCACCTCGATGGCGAAGCGGTTGCGGCCGGTGATGCCGCCGCCGTAGTCATCGGTGCGCTGGTTGACGTTCGCGTTCAGGAACTGCTCGATCAGATAGCCATTGGCGGCGTGCAGCTCCACTCCATCGAAACCGGCCTCCAGCGCCAGTCGAGCCGCCGTTGCGAACTCCTCGATGACCCGCGCGATGTCCTGTGTGTCCATGGCCCGGGCGGGGCTATGCGGCTGGAGCCCCTGTGTATCGGTGAAGATCTCCCCGGGTAGGGTCGAGGCGACGGGGGCCAGCACCTCCGCGCCGCTGGGGAGGTTGGCCAGATGGGCGACACGGCCGGTATGCATCAACTGCACGACGATGGATCCACCCGCCGCATGCACGGCATCGGTGATCCGGCGCCAGCCCGCGACCTGCTCGGCATTGAAGAGTCCGGGGATGCGCGGATAGCCAAGTCCATTGGGCGAGGGCGAGGTGCCCTCGGTGATGATCAGGCCGGCACTGGCGCGCTGGGTATAGTATTCGCGCATCATGTCATTGGGGCAATTGGCCACGACGGCACGGCTGCGTGTCAGCGGGGCCATGATGATGCGGTTGCGCAGACGCAGGGAGCGCATTGCGATGGGGTCGAAGAGCATGTGGTTTCCTTTCGGTTGGCTGATGGGGGCTGAGTGTCTGGACGCCGTCGCTGACATCATCCACGACCGCGACCGGGCATGCCAAGTCGGCGGGGTGTCTCGCCTGGACGCGCGTCCGCTCGAGCGGCGCGGGCGTCGTGGCGGTCAATATCTCCCGGTCAGCTTCATGATCAGCCGGTGGATCCCGTGCACCCCGAATCCGGGCTTCAGATACATCACTGCGCAGCTGCCGGTGCGCAGATCGATGCCGGCCTGTTCGGCGGCGAGTCGCGCGCCGGGAGTATCGAGTCCCATGTGGATCCAGACATCACGCAGACCAGAGCGCGCCGCGGCCTCGACCCAATCACGGGTCTCGTCCTTTGGTCCCTCGATGATCAAGCCCTCGACCGGACCCGGCAGTGCCGCGAGGTCTGGGTAGGCGATGTCGCCATCGATGACATCGGTGCTCGGATCGACCGCGTGAACGGTCTTGCCGAGCCGCTTCAGCCCGCGATAGGTGAGGATCGGGAAGGGCTTGGCGCTGCTGCGGCCAACGACGGCAAAGCGATTGAGCATGAAGAAGGTTTCGTAGCTCGAGGCCATGGTGGTATATCCTCCGATTGAGGTGCCCGGCAGGTTGGACATGGGCCGTGCGCCCTGCACGGTCGCGCGATTCGTGGCCCACGCCGGTGCGCCTATTCTCGACGACCGCGACCAGTGTGGCGATCCCGCAGACACTGTCGTGCGCTGACTGCAACCGTCACCGGTTTGTCCAGGGAGACGGTCGCCGGTGGTGGCGCGCGGCTTGCTCTGCTCATCATGACATCAGATGGATTGGAGGCAACATGAATCCTCGACCTTGGTCTCGGGTCTGGCTGATCGGCATGGTCTTGGCGCTGGTCTGTGGTGGCGCAGCGCCGATCTTGGCCGAGACGCCGCCAGAGACACCCTGGACGACTCGACTCACCATCCTGCACTTCAACGATTTTCACGGCCGGTTGGCCGCTGCCGACCCGGATACACTGAGCTTCTTCGCCACCTTGGAAGAGGAGCGGCGGATCGCGGGCGAGCGCCTGACCCTGGTGCTCGGCGGGGGCGATCAGATCGGCGCCTCGCTCTTTGCGTCCTTCATCCAGAGCGACGTTCCGACCCTGAACATTCTCAACGCCATGGCGCTGGATGTCTCCGTGGTCGGCAACCATGAGCTCGATCGGGGCTATCCCGACCTGATCGAGCGTGTCCTGCCGCTCGCGACCTTCCCCTACCTCGGGGCGAATGTGTATCACAGAGGCACGAACCAGAACGCCCTGCCGCCCTATGCCATCTTTCGCCGCGCCGGGATACGCATCGGGGTCATCGGCGCGGTCACCGCGGACGCGCCTGACCTGGTGGCGCCCATGGGGGTGGCCATGCTCGATTTCGGCGATCCGGTCGCGGCGGTCAATCGTGTGGCCATGCAGCTCACCGATGGGCACTCCGTCAATGGCGAGGCCGACGTGATCATCGCCATCTATCACGAGGGGGCCAGTATCGAGGGCACATTGGCCGAGCAGGAGAGCGCCAGCGCCACCTTCAGCGCGATGGTGCGCGAGACCTCCCCACGGGTCGACGTCATCCTCAACGGCCATACGCATCTGGCCTATGCGCACCAGGCACCGGTCCCGGGCGCGAACCGTCCCGGCCTTGGCTCGGGAGTGGTCACACCGGCCCCCGCTGTCATCGCGCCTGCCACAGGCGGACCCGTTGCTCTGCCATCTCCGGCCCAGACCCGCCCGGTGGCACAGTCTGGCGCCTACGCCGCGTTGATCGGCAAGATCACACTGGATGTCGATCGCCGCACCCGCCGGGTGGTGTCCTCGACGACCGAGAATCTGCAGCCCCGCCCCGATGCGCGCCGCGACCTGCCACGCGTGCGCCAGGTCGCCGCGCTCCTGGATCGGGCCTTGTCCGAGGCCGAGGTGATCGGCGAGGAGGAGATCGCCACACTCACCGCGGCGCTCAGTCGCGCGGTCGACTTGGGTCCAGACGGACGCGTGAGCGGCGACGATCGAGCACTGGAATCGACGCTCAGCAATCGCGTGGCGACCATGTATCGTGACCGTCTGGCTGATCCCGGCCGCGGCGGTGCCCGCATCGGTGTCCAACAGCCTGGCGGGACACGCGCTGATCTGATGATGGGACCTCTGACCTATGCCGAGGCCGCCAATGTGCTGCCCTTCGCCAGCACGCTGATGACCGCGCGTCTGAGTGGCGCCCAGATCAAGACACTACTGGAGCAGCAATGGCAGCCTGCCGGGGCGAGCCGGCCCTATCTGCAGCTCGGCTTGTCGGACAATGTCACCTACACCTTCGATCCGCGACGCCCACCAGGCGAGCGGATCACCACGATCAGTCTGGACGGCGCACCCCTGGATCCAGCCGCGGACTATGTCGTCGCGAGCAACTCCTTCCTGATCGGTGGCGGCGACCACTTCAGCGTCTTCGATGCGGCGCTCGATCGCCGCGATTCCGGCCTGAGTGATCTGGAGGAGTGGATCGATGACATCAAGGCAGCCCAGGTGCTGACGCCCTCGTTCGCGAAACAGGCGGTCGCCGTGTCACCGACCCCGACCACCTTGACCATCGACACCCCGACGCAGGTCGAGATCAGCGCGCTGGATTTCCTCAAGGTCTTGGACGCGGTGCCCAACACCGAGGTGATCGCCGAGATCGATGCGCAGGCGATCGGCACGGCGCGGGTCATCGACGGCACGGCCGAGCTCATCCTCACGCCGCCGCGTGGCCTCACCACTGGACCCAAGACGCTCATCATCACGGCCAACCCTACCGGGACGCGAGTGAGCATCCCGATCCAGTTGCGCGATGACGAGGGTTGACCGCCGCTGATCAGGTGGTTCGAGCGCTGGATGCGCCGAGCGGGGCAGCGCCGCGGCAAGACGTCGCCATGGATCGGCAGCGCGGCGCGCCACCGCCCTGCCTGATGGATGGGTGTGAGCCGTCGGGCGACGGTCGTGGGAAGGATGGTCCGAGTTGGCTGCTGGATCAGAGACACGCGACTCGACGCTCGCACGCCTCGGCGATGGTCAGGAGATTGGTGCGCGAGGGGGGAGTCGAACCCCCACGGGTTTCCCCACTGGAACCTAAATCCAGCGCGTCTACCAGTTCCGCCACCCGCGCTCATGTGTCAGTCCCCTGGGAGGCGCACTGATCGATGACAAGCATCGGCTCGAATCAACCGCGCACCCAGCAGGCAGTCTCATTATAGCGCGACCGCGACGACGGAGAACCGCTTTCCTCGACCATGGCCGCGGTCCTGACATTCAATCGCATCGACATGAGTGAGGATGACGCGAGGTCGCTTGGGGCGCCCGCTCGGCGAGCGCGACCGCCGAGTGAACGGGCCCGGGGCGTCCAGCCCCGCGCCAGCCCATTGGTCCCACGGATCCAGAAGGATGCGCGATCGAGAGGGTCAGTCCTGAGGCGTCAACCGCGCGCCGCGAGTGTGGGCGATCCACACTCGCGACTGGATCGCGGTCGACCCGGTTTAGCGTGTATGCCGCTTCAGGGCTTGACGCTGGTCAGACCCACACTCACCCAGTCCTGCATGCCACCGCGATACCACTTGAGCTTGTGGACCGGGTAGCCGATCTTGACCAGTGTCTTGAGGTTGTCGGTCGATTGTCCGCACCAGATCCCGTTGCAGAAGAGGACCAGGGTCTTGGCCTCGCTGAAGTCCCAGGTGTCGGCGTCCTTGTCGTGCTTGCCACCGAACTCGTCGGCGACGATCTGCTCGAACGAATCCGCCTCGGCGGGGGTCTCGAAGGTCCCTCCAGCAACGCGGCTGATCATGTTCCAGGGGATGTTCACGGCACCCGGGATGGTGCCGCGCATGACCCATTCAGGGGTGCGCGAGTCGATCACCATGATGCGGGAGTCGCCCTTGGCCATACGGCTGAGATAATCCAACAACTCGATCTCGCCGATGGTATCGACACCGGGTACCGCGATCATGGGTTGGACGCAGAAGGGTGGGCAGCCACGCTCGGTCTTTTGGAACATCTCCGGGAGCGTGGCGTCGCGGTCATGTCCGCGTTGAATGGTGACGGGCTGTCCATTGTGAATGACCTCGACGGTCTCCAGCAGTGGCGTGATCCGGTTGTCGGCGGCCAGTGCGAAGGTCGCTGGGGCAAGGCAGGCAAGTACCCCGATCATCGCATGAAGGGTCTGGTGTTTCAGCATCTTGAATCTCCGTGGACGAGGCGGTGAAGCAGCTGTCGCGCGGGTCGCGCGATGCGCGCTCATCACTTCTTGGTCATGTATTCGGGGAAGGTGGCTCCGCGCTCGCGCAGGGCCTGCTCGTAGCCCATCTCGCCCTGACGACGCGCCTTTTCGGCGAGTGCGGCCGCGGCAGCGAAGTCGCCGGCCTTGGCGAGATCCTCGGCCTCCTTGATGAATTTCGCGGTATCACGCCATTCACCATTGACCGATGCGGCCTTCTTGCGCGCGCTCTCGGCGGCCGCGATCGCGGTGGCGGCTGCCTCACTTGCCGCCGTGTCGATGGCTCCTCCTTGGCTCTGCTCGAGGGCGAACTGGTCCTGCTTCAGCGCCTTCAGCGCGGTCTCGCGCGCCTTGGTGTACTGGCGCGAGGGCATGAGCGCCTCGGCCTCCTCGATCAACTGTGCGGAATCGGTTGAGGCGACACCCGCGGAGACGGCTTGAGTGTGCGCGGCCTTGGCATCGCTGATGGCCTGTTCGGCCTCCGAGCGGTGGGTGGCCCAGGCACTGGTGGCTGGGATGGTCAGCAGTAGGCCGACGATCAGAGCGTGTGCTCGATTGCGGATCAACATGAGTCAGAGGCTCCTCTGATGGACTCGGTGAGCGGCGCGCCGCATGGGCGCGCGCCATGGGTTGGGGTGACGGCGTTATTTCCGCGCGCCGGGACCGTTGAGCTCGAGACCGTTGTTCAGGTAGGTCATGAAGTATTCGAGGTTGCGGTATTCCTCGCCCTGGAGCTCGAAGCCCTTCGCGCGCACCTGCTCGTTACAACCCTTGTAGCGTCTGTGCAACGTGCCCATCTCGCCCCACTTGGAGCGATAGACTGGCCAATGGGTCGTGTGGCCGAACGCCGGACTCAAGACCTCGGTGCGCAAGGTGGAGCCCGAGTTGCCGAAATGGCAGTGACTGCACGAGAAATTGAACTGACCACGCCGTGCGAAATAGAACTCCTTGCCCTTCTCGTAGGCCTCGAGCGCGCGCGGATCGTCGGACGGGATCTCGACATTCGTCGCCTGGCCCCTTGATTCATACGCGATATAGGCGGTGATGTCCGCGATCGGCCCCTTCGAGTAGTTGAATGGCTTCTCGCCATTGGCCTCGCGGCACTCGTTGATCGCCAGCGGCAGCGTCACGACCATCCCGCGCGCCTTGTCCCACCGGGGATAGTCAGCCGCGATCGCCGGGCCATTGGGGAAGCACTCGGCATAGGTCTTGCCGTTGGCGAATGGCGTCTGCCACATCTCCTCTCCCGCCGAGATTGCCGGCTCGTAGGGGGGGAATTCCTCGATGGCCTCCCAGTTTTCGCGGGCCACTGAATCGATGGCATACATGCCATTTCCGAAATCCTGGAGCTCGACCTTGGGGAAGCGCTCTTGGAAATAGCTTTGGAAGAGCGCCTTGTCCTCCTCCGGGCTAGCGACGGCAAGCGGTGCGGCCAGGGCGCACGCGAGACCGAGGAGGGTGAGCGAGGATGTGCTTGTCTGCATGATGATGGGCCTCCGCGTGGGCTCAGAGCGACCAGATGTACTCAACGACGTCGACGAATTCCTTCTCGGTCAGGATCTCGTGCCGACCGAAGGGTGGCATCGCGACCTCGGGGTTCTTGGCGGTCGCATCCCAGATCTGGCGGGCAAGCTCATCCTTGCTGGGATAGCGTGTCTGCATGGCGATCAAGGCCGGGCCGATCGCCCCGGGGCTCTCCGCCCCGATGATCATGTGACAAGCGAGACAGTTGCCTTTGGCGCGATCACTGGCGATCACCTTGCCGGCGGCAGCGTCGCCGTTGAGGTCCATGGCGGGCATCTCGGCGGCGGTGGTCACCATGGTGGTGGCCGACAGCCCGATCAGGAGCGCAAGCGCGCTCGAGCGGTGCATAGGGGCGGACTGCATGGACGTTAGCCTCCTGAGGTCTTTATCTAAACGATTGTTATGATGAATGTTTTCTGATCTCTTCCGATTCCCGGTCATCTCGTGCTCGGGACCAGTAGCGACCCGGCGTCGTGCCATGTCGACTCGGCTCGGTGGCCATGGCCGTACGTGGGAACGGCGCAAAGATGGAGCTAAAAACCTATCATGTCAATCGGATGCTGTTCTCTGTGCCGCCGCGCGTGATGGCGGTTGGCGCCCACGGCGTCCGAGCGGGCATACTAGCGGGCGCCACCGGAACCATCCCTCCGGCGCGCTCGATCGATCATCACGAATTCTGGAGGATCACTCAACCGATGTCTCTTTCAAGACGTGAATTCATTCGCCTCATGGGCCTGGCTGGTGCCGCTGGGATGTTGCCCCAGTCGGCCTTTGCCGCCAAGCGATTGCCAGCCGATCTCTATGAGGTTCCCAAGTTCGGCAACCTCACACTGTTGCACATCACCGACACCCACGCCCAACTGCGCCCGATCTATTTTCGCGAGCCCAATGTCAACATCGGCATCGGTCCGGCGTTCGGCCAGGCACCGCATGTGGTGGGCGAGGCCTTTTTGAAGCACTTTGGGGTCGCACCGGGGGGCATCGAGGCCCATGCCTTCACCTTCTTGGATTTCGATCGCGGTGCCGAGCAGTTCGGAGCAGTCGGTGGCTTCGCGCATCTCAAGACACTGGTCGATCGCCTTCGCGCCGAGCGCGGCGCGGGCAATAGCTTGCTCCTCGACGGGGGGGATACCTGGCAGGGCTCGGCAACGGCCTACTGGACACGTGGCATGGATATGGTCGGCGCTTGCAACCGACTCGGCGTCGATGTCATGACCGGTCATTGGGAGTTCACCTACCTGGATGAGGAGGTCATCAAGAACATCGGCGAATTCAAGGGCGATTTCGTCGCGCAGAACGTCAAGGTCCGTGAGGAGGCCCTGTTCGATTATCGCTTCGCCGATTTCGCCGGTTTCGATGAGGACGCGGGTCTCGCCTTCAAGCCCTACGTGGTCAAGGAGGTCGGTGGGGTCAAGGTCGCGGTGATCGGTCAAGCCTTTCCCTACACCCCGATCGCCAATCCGCAGCGCTTCATCCCGGACTGGAGCTTCGGGATCGAGGATGGGCGGATGCAGGAGATGGTCGACCAGGTCCGCGCGACCGAGCGTCCGGATCTCGTGGTCGTCATCTCGCACAACGGCATGGACGTGGACCTCAAGATGGCCTCGCGTGTCACTGGGATCGACGTCATCTTCGGGGGGCACACACACGATGGCATGCCGGCCCCGTCGATCGTCGCGAACGCGGGCGGTCAGACCCTGGTCACCAATGCCGGCTCGAATGGCAAGTTCCTAGGCGTCATGGATCTGGATGTGCGCGATGGACGCCTCCGGGATTACCGCTACCGTCTGCTTCCGGTGTTCTCCAACCTGATCGCACCCGACCCGGAGATGACCGATTACATCAATGGTGTGCGCGCCCCTTATCGCGAGACCCTGGAGGAGGAGTTGGCGGTCGCGGAGGAGACCTTGTTCCGCCGCGGCAATTTCAACGGCACATTCGATCAGGTCATCTGCGACGCGCTGCGCAAGGTCAAGGATGCCCAGATCAGTCTCTCGCCTGGTTTTCGATGGGGCACGACCGTGCTTCCAGGGCAGAAGATCACCCTGGATCATGTCATGGATCAGACCTGCATCACCTATCCAGAGACCTACCGCCGCGAGATGACCGGCGCCGAGCTCAAGCTGATCCTCGAGGATGTCTGCGACAATCTCTTCAACCCGGATCCCTATGTGCAGCAGGGTGGAGACATGGTGCGGGTCGGTGGTCTTGACTATGTGTGTGATCCGACCGCGCCCATGGGTGAGCGGATCCTCGACATGGCCCTCGACGATGGCACTCCGATCGAGCCGCAGAAGTCCTATGTGGTTGCCGGCTGGGCGACCGTTGGGAGCCAATCACCAGGCGAGCCGATCTGGGAGACGGTCGCAACCTATCTGCGCGACGTCAAGACGGTGAGGATCGCCAAGCTCAACACGCCGAAGCTCAAGAACGTCAAAGGCAATCCTGGGCTCGCCGAGTATTCGGGAGTCCTCTAGGCGGGCTCCTTCGTGGCGGCCCAGGGCATCGCGCTGATCGCCGTGGGCCGCGCGGATCTCCGATGAGGGTTCGGCCGTGCCGTCGTCTCCGATGTCGCGTGCGTGACTCTACAGTGTCACCGCATGTCCCGGCTTGAAGCACTTGGCCCGCGAATTCCGAAAGGGTCAGTGGGATGCGCGTGGTGAACGCTCCGCCCAGGATTGCGATCTCGGCCGCGACGCGGGATCCTCAATGCTGAGAATAGATGCAAAGAATTGGTGGGTGATTGACCCCGCTGATCATAAGGGAGGAAAATCGTTAGCCCGCTGGCGTCTGCGTGCACTCGATCGAGCGTAGGCAGCTCGTCTCGCGGGCGAGGACTGGCCGGCCATCGTGCTCTGTGGCGCGTCTGTCGGCCAACAGGCGCCGAGTGTCGTGGATCGCTTTCGCGCGCGCCACACTTGGTCTTCGAAGCCTCCCTTAGGTGACATAATGCAAAAACATTCCGTCGACGCCATCAAGGCGCATCCGCGGTACCAGGAGCTTGTTTGTACACGCAAATGTTTCGCCTGGAATCTGACCGTTCTTATTCTCGCGATCTATTACGGCTTCATTCTGGTGATCGCCTTCGCTCCCCAGATCTTGGGTAAACCGATTGCCGAAGGGGCCGTCACGACGGTCGGTATGCCGATCGGTGTCCTGATCATCCTCAGCGCCTTCGTCCTGACAGGGATCTACGTCGCTCGGGCGAATTCGAAGTTCGACGCACTCACTCGGGCCATTCGCGAGGATCTGCAATGAAGCGCTACGCACCATGGGGCATCCTGCTCGCCTTGCTGGTTCCCTTCGCCCTGATCGCTGGACCTGCGGTCTCGGGCGCGGTCGATCGGCAGTCGACGAACTGGACTGCCATCATCATGTTCCTCATCTTCGTGGCGGGGACACTCGGCATCACCTACTGGGCCGCGAAGCGCACTCGGACCGCGAAGGATTTCTACACCGCGGGTGGTGGAATCAGCGGCTTCCAGAACGGCCTGGCCATCGCCGGTGACTATATGTCGGCGGCCTCCTTCCTGGGAATCTCGGGTCTGGTCTTCGCCTCGGGGTATGACGGACTCATCTATTCCATCGGCTTCCTGGTCGGCTGGCCGGTGATCATGTTCCTGATCGCCGAGCAGATCCGCAACCTCGGCAAGTTCACCTTCGCGGACGTCAGCTCCTACCGCTTCGGTCAGACCGAGATCCGCACCATGGCGGCCATCTCGTCGCTGGTGGTGGTGGCCTTCTATCTCATCGCGCAGATGGTCGGCGCGGGCAAGCTCATCCAGCTGCTCTTCGGTCTGGAATACTGGATAGCCGTGGTTGCGGTCGGTGTGCTCATGATGGTCTATGTCATCTTCGGTGGCATGACCGCCACGACTTGGGTGCAGATCATCAAGGCCGTGCTGCTGCTCGCCGGTGCCACCTTCATGGCTGGCGCGGCGCTGTCGACCTTCGGCTTCTCGCCCGAGGAGATGTTCCGCCAGGCGGTCGAGGTGCATCCCAAGGCCGAGGCCATCATGGCCCCAGGATCGTTGGTCAAGGATCCCATCAATGCCATCTCGCTGGGTCTGGCCCTGATGTTCGGCACCGCTGGTCTACCGCACATCCTGATGCGATTCTTCACCGTGCCAGATGCCAAGGAGGCGCGTAAATCGGTCTTCTATGCGACCGGCTTCATCGGTTATTTCTACATCTTGACCTTCATCATCGGCTTCGCTGGGATCGTGCTGCTGGCCCAGAATCCCGAGTTCTTCAAGCCCGAGGCGCTCGCTGCCGATGGCACCGTGATCAAGGATCAGCTCGTCTCGGGGATCAATGGTGGCACCAACATGGTGGCCATCCGTCTCGCCGAGGCGGTCGGTGGAGACCTCTTCCTCGGCTTCATCTCGGCCGTCGCCTTCGCCACCATCCTCGCGGTGGTCGCGGGTCTGACCTTGGCTGGCGCGTCGGCGATTTCGCATGACCTCTATGCGAGCGTCATCGCGCGTGGTCGCAGCAATGAGACGACCGAGATCCGGGTGTCGCGGATCGCGACCTTCGGGTTGGGACTGGTGGCCATCGGTCTGGGCATCGCCTTCGAGAGTCAGAATGTCGCCTTCATGGTGGGACTGGCCTTCGCCATCGCGGCGAGCGCCAACTTCCCGGTGTTGGTCGCCTCTATCTTCTGGGGCGGTATGACGACCCGTGGTGCCCTGTTTGGCGGCTTCGCCGGACTGATCAGCGCGGTCGGCCTGACGATCATGTCGAAGGCGGTCTGGGGTGATGTCCTGGGCAATACTGCGATCATCGATGGCAAGGAGGTCGCGGTCGGCTTGATCGGTCTCGACAATCCGGCCATCGTCTCGATCCCGATCGCCTTCGTGACGATCTGGCTCGTCTCGATGCTTGATCGCTCTGAGCGTGCGCGGATCGACCGCGCCGCCTATGATGCTCAGATGGTCCGTTGTGAGACGGGTATCGGTGCCGAAGGAGCATCCGGTCACTGATATCACTGATCGGGATTTTGCATCCCAGTACAGCGGGGGCGGTGAGCCCCCGCGCTCGCCGGGGCCAGGTGCCCCGGTTTCATTCAGACCCCATCGAATGACAGGCTGTGCCGCCAGCGCAGCGACTCCAACCGACCACTCCCCCCCCCTCAGGAAGGATGCCGCAAGAAATATTGCGGCGCTGCCCCTAGCCATTTCCGCTCGGCCCTATCGGCACCCTCTGAAACTAAAATAGTGCCTGAAAGAAAACCCTAAAAAATCGCCGTCCCCCCGTGCTGCTGACCGAATTGCGACCATGGCTTTTAGCCCATTTCCGTTGCTCAACACG
>RZZN01000034.1 GCA_009929855.1 Gammaproteobacteria bacterium | reverse complement strand
GCCGTCAGGAATGACTCGGGCATGCGCTCGCCGGCACCCATCGAGCGGATCCCCAGGATGTTGCTGTGCCCGCGCATTGGACAGAGCCCCGAGCCGGGTCGGCCGACATGCCCGCGCAGCAGCATCAGATTGATGATCTCGCGGATGGTTTCGGTGCCATTGACCTGTTGGGTGATGCCCAATCCCCAGGTCACCACCACGCCCTTGGCGGCGAGATAGACCCGCGCCGCTGTCTCGATCCGCGTCCGGTCGATCCCCGCGCCGGACTCGATCTGCTCCCAGCTGGTGCGCGCGATCGTCTCGGCGAAGGCGGCGAAGTCGGTGCAGGACGCGCGGATGAAGTCCTGATCCAGGACCGTCCCGGGCGCTTGGGCCTCGGCCTCGAGCACGCATTTGATCATGCCCTTCACCAGGGCGAGATCCCCATTGATCTGGACCGGAAGATGAAGCTGCTGCAGGGGCGTGGCGCGTCCCAGCAGCCCATCGGGACGCTGCGGATTGGCGAAGGCCGACAAGCCCGCCTCCAGCATGGGATTGATGGCGACGATGACCGCGCCACGGCGTGCCGCGGTCTCCAGCACGCGGAGCATCCGCGGATGGTTGGATCCTGGATTGTGTCCGAAGAGAAAGATGGCGTCGGCCTGCTCGAAGTCCTCCAGCCGGGCATCGCCTTTCGGGTGTCCGAGCGCCTGTTGCAGCGCCTTGCCCGAGGGCTCGTGACAGAGGTTGATGCTCGATGGCAGATGGTTGGTGCCGAGTTGACGGGCGCAGAGCTGAAAGAGAAAGGCGGCCTCGTTGACGGCATGGCCGCAGGTGTAGAAGACCGCCTCCTCGGGGCTGGACAGGGCGTGCAGCTCGCGCGCGATCAGTGCGTAGGCCTCCTCGTAGGTCGCCGCTCGATAGTGGCTGGCCCCTGGCTCGCGGATCATGGGTTGGGTCAGGCGGCCTTGCTGCTCGAGCCAGTGATCCGACTGCGCGGCCAGATCCTCGAGGCTCCAGGCCGCGAAGAACGCGGCATCGAGCCGGCGCAAGGTCGCCTCGGTGGCCAGCGCCTTGGCGCCGTTCTCGCAGAAATCCAGGCGTGATTCATGTGCGCTGGATTCCGGCCAGGCACAGCCCGGGCAGTCGAAGCCGCCGGGCTGGTTCATCTGGCTCAAGGCCAGCGCGCCGCGCCGTACGCCCAGTGCGCGATAGACATGCCCCATCGCCGAGACCACCGCGGGCAGGCCCCCGGCCGTGGTGCTGGGGGCGTGCTGGCGCAGACCCAGCAGCTGTGCCGTGGTGTCCTCGTAGGTGCTGGGATCGGTTTCGCGGATCACCCCGAGCAGCACCTGTCCGATCAGCTCCATGCGCAGCAGCTGCTGGAGTCGTGGCTGTCGGGCGGACCATTCATCCGGCGTGAACAGCGAGGCGGCCAGCCCGCTGGCCTCCAGCACGGCGATCAGCGCCAGATCCAGTGCATCCGGCAGCTCGTCCCCGAGCAGCAGTGCGCGGATGTGTCGTCGCAGTGCGCGCACTGGCGCCCAATCGGCCTTGACATGGGTCGTGGGCGCGGATCTCAGACCACGCCCGAGCGGCTCGAGGATGCCCAGATCGATCAGCTCGTCATACCAGATCGGCAACATCTGCGGCACCGACATGGCCGCGATCGCCAGTGCCTCGGCGATCCCGAGCGGCATCGGCTGGGCCGACAAGGCATCGAAGACGGGCGCGAGCGCGGTCGGCACGCGGTCGGCGCGAGAGCGGACGACCTGCAGGTGGCGTAGGTCATTGTCGATCAGCTCCAAGAACGCCAGCTCCAACAAGGCCGCGCCCGCCAGGGCCGTCTCGAGCGCACCTGGTGACATGGGACGCGGTCGCCCGGTGTCGTCGTCCAGGGTCAGCAGCAGGACCGCCGCGGGGAGATGGCAAGGCAGCATGGACAGCGTCATGGCAAGGACAGTCGAGCCGGGCTTCGGAGATCGGATGACCAAGCATAAGCCGTGTGCTTGGGGCTGGAAAGTGCACGGGTCGAATCGTGGATGATCAGGCCATGCCGCGGCGAGTACGGCAGGACCGGAGGCCGTTCAGCGAGCCTGTTGCCATGGACGCGCGCGCAACACTTGGTCGGGCTCGAGGACTGCGCGATACTCTGCGGCCATGACTCCATTGGCAGCCTTTGCCGTCTTCTCTGGCGCGGGGATCGGCGCACTGTTGCGCTGGGTGCTGGGGTATCGGCTCAATCCAGTCTTCCCGACGCTTCCGCTGGGCACGCTGACGGCCAATCTGCTGGGCGGTCTGCTGGTGGGCCTGGCGCTGACCTGGAGTGCCCGCCACCCCGGCGTGGCGCCGGAGTGGCGACTCTTTCTGATCACCGGTTTTCTGGGCGGACTCACCACCTTTTCCACCTTCTCGGGCGAGGTGGTCACGCTGCTGGCGCGCGGTCAGTATCTCTGGGGTTTGGCCACGGCGACCGCCCATTTGATCGGCGCGCTCGCGCTCACGGCACTCGGCATGGCGCTGGCGCATCTACTCTTGGGCGCGGCGCGTGCCTGAGCCGGCCGGGCGAGATCCGATCCATCATCCGGCTGGCGAAGCACCGACGAGGAATCGACCCATGAACGGCTGTTTTCTCAAATTCTATGTGAGCGAGGGCCAGCGCCATCATCACAAGCTGGTCTACGAGTGGCTCTTGGAGGAGGCCAAAGGGCTCGGTCTGCCCGGCGGCTCGGCATTCCGCGCCCTGGCTGGATTTGGACGGCATGGACGGCTGCACGAGGCGAATTTCTTCGAGCTGGCCGGTGATCTGCCGGTCGAGGTCGGATTCGTCCTGACCTCGGCGCAGGCCGACCGTTTCATCGAGCATCTTGCCGGCGAGGCGCTCGATCTCTTCTACGTGAGGTTGCCGGTTCAGTTCGGCTGGACCCTGCGGGGCGACGCGGCGGCCCGGGATTGACCCGATCGGGCGTCCGCATTCCTCATCGCATGGGCTTGACTGTAGAATGGGCCTGTCGGGAGTCATCGATCGAGAGCTTCGACGGTCTTGGGCTCGCGGCGCTCGGCCACTCGCATGCCCCCCGTGTCAGTGACCTGACTCCAGTCGACCCACGCGGCCTCGCTGATGGCGCTGGCCATCTGATTGGTCACCCATGCTTCGATCACGCGAGTCCGAATCGCCATGAGCGTCACAGACGCCCCTCCCTCGACTCCTGGGCCGCTGGTCGGTCTCTTCGCGACCTGTCTGATGAATCTCTTTCGACCGCAGGTCGGCTTGGCCACGGTCAAGCTGTTGGAGGATGCGGGTTGTCGCGTCCTGGTGCCATCGGCGCAGACCTGCTGTGGCCAGCCCGGTTACAACTCGGGTGATCTCGAGTCGGCCCGCGCGCTGGCCCGCCAGGTCATCGCCGCCTTCGAGGGCTGCGATGCACTCGTGGGCCCCTCCGGCTCCTGCCTGGCCACCATCCGGCATGACTATCCGGTGCTCCTCGACGCGGATCCGGCGTGGCGCGAGCGCGCGCATGCACTGGCGGCCAAATCCTGGGAGCTGACCGCCTTCCTCGTCGATCATCTGCGTCTTCAGCGGGTCGAGTCAGTCTTCGATGCGGTCGTGACCTATCATGATTCCTGCTCGGGGCTGCGCTCGCTCGGCATCAAGGGTCAGCCGCGCACGCTGCTAGCCACGGTCGCCGGATTGGAGCTGCGCGAGCTCGCGGACGCCGAGGTCTGCTGCGGTTTTGGTGGCACCTTCAGCGTCAAGTATCCCGAGATCTCGGTGAGACTCGTCGACGACAAGATCGCGCACATCCGCGCGACCGGGGCCGACACGCTCTTGGGTGGCGATCTGGGCTGTCTGCTGAACATCGCCGGGCGTCTGCGTCGGCTCGGCTCGCCGATGCGGGTATTCCATGTCGCCGAGGTCCTGGCCGGGCTCGCCGAGGGGCCGGGCATCGGGGCCTGATTCGCGAATCGTCGCCTCGTCGCCTCGTCGCCTCGTCGCCTGCGTGCGCTGAGACCGATCCTTCTGAATCACATGATCGTGACCTGAGTGAGCAGTATTCCGCTCTGGACCCTCGCCGTCGTCCTGCTGCTCATCGCGGTGCGCAATCTCGCGCGCATCCCGCTCGGGATCTGGCAGATCATGGGGATGGGCGCGCTGGTGGTCCTCCTGAGCGGCGCCATCCCGCCCGTGGAGGCCTGGCGGGCGATCGATTGGGAGGTCATCGGCTTTCTGTTCGGGGTCTTCGTCGTCGGCCATGCGCTGGTGGAGAGCGGCTGGCTGGCGGCGGTCAGCAGTCGGTGGCTGGCGCCGATCAGGGGTGCCGACCGGCTGCTGATGGCGGTCATCCTCGCCGCCGCGCTCGGCTCGGCTTTCCTGATGAACGATACGCTGGCCATCATCGGCACCCCGCTGGTCATTGCGCTGGCGCGCCGTCACCAGCTGCCGCCGCTGCTGTTGCTGCTCGCGCTCGCCTTCGGCGTGACCATCGGGTCGGTGATGAGCCCGATCGGCAATCCGCAGAATCTCTTGATCGCCAGCCATGGCGGACTGCCGCGCCCATTCATCGACTTCTTGACCGTGCTCGGGCCGCCGACAGTCTTGAACCTCTTGGTCCTCTATCTACTGCTGCGTCTCGCCTTTTGGCGACACATCCATGGCGAGGCCTTGGTGCATCTGCCGGCAACGGTCACTGATGCCGCGTTGGCTCGCTTGGCCGGCATCGCACTGGGGCTCTTGGTCATCATGGTCATCCTGCGCATCGGTCTGGCCTTGCTCATCCCCGAGTTGGTGTTTCCGTTGGTGAGTATCGCCTTGGTCGCGGCCGCGCCGCTGCTGCTCCTCAGCCCGCGCCGGCTGGCCCTGCTGCGCGGGATCGACTGGCGGACCCTGGTCTTTTTCCTGGCCATGTTCATCCTGATGCGCAGCGTCTGGGACACTGGACTCCTGCAATCCTGGATCCCCAGCGGCCCGATCGGTCTCGGTGAGGTCCTCGCCGTGGGTGTGCTCGGCAGTCAGCTGGTCTCCAATGTGCCGCTGGTCTCGCTCGCGCTGCCGCTCATTCCACCCCAGCATCCCGAGCTATTGCTGGCCCTCGCCGCCGCTGCGACCATCGCCGGCAACCTTACGCTGATCGGTGCCGCCAGCAACATCATCATCGCTCAAGGCGCCGAGCAGCTCGGCGCCCATCTCGGCTTCTGGCGCTTTCTCGCCATCGGCGCGCCCTTGACACTGCTCAACCTGGTGATCTACTGGGCATGGCTGAGTCTGATGATGTGAGCCTGGGCGCCGGCTTCCGTGCCGTCCACCCTGGCCAGGGGTCGAGGCGGCCCGCGTCCACTGGTGTGCGCGGTGTCCATCGCCAGTCCCTTCGGGTGTGCTCGGATGGTGCCGAGCATGCATGCCCAATCGACCCCGGTCGTTGATCGGTCAGCGGAGACGACGTCAGATGGAGAACACGAGATCGGCCTTTCGAGCGCGCGCCGTGCAGGCGCTCGGCGATGCGACGCTACGCCAGGCACTGGATCAGGCGCGCGAGGGCTTCGTCGCCAAACGCGCCGCGCGGTTCGCGGAGCTGCCCGAGCTCGAGGGTCTGCGCGACGCGGCGGCGGCACTGAAGGATCGCGTCCTCGATCGGCTCGATGAGCATCTGGAGCGCTACGAGGCAGCGGTCGTGGCGGCTGGTGGTCAGGTGCATCGGGCGCGCGACGCGGCCGAGGCGCGGGCCATCGTGCTCGCGATCTGTAAGGCCGCTGGCGCGCGTCGCATCACCAAGGGCAAGTCGATGGTATCGGAGGAGATCGGGCTCAACGATGCACTGGTCGCGGCCGGTCTGGACCTGGTCGAGACCGACCTGGGCGAATACATCATCCAGCTCGCCGGTGAGACGCCCTCGCACATCATCGCGCCAGCGGTGCACAAGACCCGCGAGCAGGTCGCCGATCTCTTCGCGCGCAGCCATGGTGGTCCCCGCAAGAGCACGATCGCCGAGCTGGTGGGCGAGGCGCGGCATGTGCTGCGTGAGCGCTATTTCCAGGCCGATGTCGGCATCACCGGGGCGAATATCCTGATCGCCGAGACCGGCTCCAGCCTGATCGTCACCAACGAGGGCAATGGCGATCTGACTCAGACGCTCGCGCCTGTCCATATCGTCACCGCCGGCATCGAGCGGGTGGTGCCGACGCTCGAGGACGCCACACTCGTGCTGCGTCTGCTGGCACGCAGCGCGACTGGACAGGAGACCACGGCCTATACCACGTTCTCGACCGGGCCACGGCGTCCCGAGGATCTCGACGGGCCGACGGCCTATCATGTCGTCCTGCTCGACAATGGTCGCTCGCGGATGCGCGATGGGCCCTATCGCGCGATGCTGCGTTGTATCCGCTGCGGCGCCTGTCTGAACCATTGTCCGGTCTATGGCGCAATCGGCGGGCATGCCTATGGCTGGGTCTATCCAGGCCCGATGGGCTCGGTGCTGACCCCCCTGATCAAGGGGCTCGACACCGCCTATGATCTGCCCAACGCCTGCACGCTCAATGGTCGCTGCGCCGCGGTCTGTCCGGTGAAGATCCCATTGCCCGAGCTCTTGCGGCACCTGCGCCACCAGCAGCATCTGGCGGCGATCAGCCCGCCGCGCCAACGCGCGGCGCTCGTACTTTGGCGCGCGGCCGCGACCCGGCCATGGCTCTATCACGCATTGGAGCGGCTCGGCGCGCGTCTGCTCGCCTGGCTCGGCGGGCGCGCTGGGCGCATCCGACACCTTCCCGGCGCGCGCGGCTGGACCGCCGAGCGTGATCTGCCGGCGCCGACGGGACACACCTTTCTGGAGCTGGCGCGACGCCAGGGGCTCACGCACGGGCATGATCGGCGGGCGGTGAGCGATGAGCACGCCACCATGCCAGCGGTGGATCGGGCGGTGTGCGCGGACGCGGGATGCTCGAATGCCCCGCATCCACGCCTGTGGTTCGACGAGGATCCCAGTGTGCGCTTCATCGCTCATTTCAAGGGCCATGCCGGTACGCTCGAGCGCTTGTCGAGCCGCGCCGAGATCCCCGCGGCGGTCGAGCGCTTACGCGTGGCCTGGGGACTGCCCGCGCGTGCCGCGGTCGGTGCCGATCTGGGCGCACTGAGCTGGCCGGCGGGCTGGGACATCCATCATGGCCCCGCCGGGATCAGCGAGACACTGGCTGTCACGCCAGCCTTCGCCGGGATCGCCGAGACCGGCACGCTCATGCTGATCGCCGCGCCCGGGAGTCCGACCACCCACAACTTCGTCCCCGACAATCAGATCCTGGTGTTGGAGATGGACCGCATCCTGCGGCATCCCGAGGATGCCTGGGCCATGCTGCGCCGGCGCGAGGGCGGCATGCCGCGCGCGGTCAACCTGGTGTCAGGCCCCTCGCGCACCGCGGATATCGAGCAGACCATCCAGCTTGGTGCTCATGGTCCGGGACGACTGCATCTGCTGCTGATCGACAGGTCCATGGCGGATGGCGATCGCAGCGGATGACTCAGGATCCGGGGGGGCGCTCAGCCTTCTCTTGATCGCGACCCGAGCGCAGCTCGCGGATCAACTTGAGCGCCTTGCTGCGTTGCGCCTCGATGATCTCCAGCTTGGCCGCGATCTCGGCGTGCTCCTCGCCGGGCAGGGTCTCTTCGAGCTTGGCGCCGAGCTCACGTGCCTTCGACTTGAGCTTCTTGGTGACCTTGCGGATCGAATCGAGCTCCTTGCGTTGGGCGGCTTGGTCGGCAGCGAGAAACTGCCGCAGCTTATCGAGTAGTTTCTTGTAGGCCATGGTGTGCACCCTGAGGGTTGGCGTGTGATTGGCGCTCGGCGATCTGCGCAATGTCTTCGTCATCGAGTGCGAGCATGTTCTCCACCGCCTCGTCATGAACCGACCCGGGTTGCAGCAGCGCCTTGGCGGCTTCGATCAGGCGCTCACCGATCTCGAAGCTGTAGGCCTCATCGTTCATCATCGAGGTCGCGACGGTCGGCGCCAGGCGTTGACCGCGCAGCCGCTCGTTGAGATCGGCCGTGAACTGCTGGCTCGAGGTCTCGAGCGACAGTTTGAGCGCGTCCAATGACAGACTCGTGACGGTCTCGGCCTCTTGCGTCCTGATCTGCTGGATCTCGCGCAGGAGCTTGGCGATCTGTGCACGGATCCGATCATAGGGCTCACGCACCACTGGGCTTGCTGACATCGCGTGACGGGACAGGTTCTTGTGCAGGTGCTTCATCCCCTTGACGGCCGCGACGATGTTACGACTGGCTTGTTGCAGCTCATACAACTGCTCGGCCGATGCCCCCTCCAAGCCACGTCCTTGCGTCTCGCTGATGAAGGCGATGATCGCACTGTGCAGACTCTTGATCTTACGCTCATAGACGTCATCGACATCCAGCGGCATGATCCGCTGGGTTGCTCGCACCGCGTCCTTGATCGACTGATCCGAGTCGATGAGCGCGCGCTCCAGGCTCAACCCGCGCGCGATCAGATCATAAGCATTGTCGTAGAGTCGTCCAACCTCCTTGCGCAGCGCGCTGATGGCGGTGCCAGGTGTCTCGAGCGCGCCCGCGTAGAGATAGCGTGGCTGCTCCATTGGTTTGGGCGCAAAGCGGACGTAGCGCTCCAAGGCGGCGGCGAGCTGAAAGGTGAAGGGTGCGATCAAGATCACGCCGAGCAGATTGAACAGGGTGTGGAAGAGGGCGAGCTTGAGCAGATGATCATCGGCGCCGATGCCGATCAGGGCCGCCAGGTAATCCACGGTCCAAGCCACCTGGTGGATGAGACTGATCGCGACCACCGCGGAGAGCAGATTGAAGAAGACATGGGCGATCGCCAGCCGTTTGCCGCCGAGGTCCGCGGTCATTCCGCCGATCGCGGTGGTCACCGCGCTGCCGAGGTTGGCGCCGATGGCCAGCGCCAAGGCGTTGTCATAGCTGATCTGATTGGTCGCCAGTGCGGTGATGATCACCAGCAGGGTGGCATGGCTCGATTGCATGATGACGGTGACCGCCATGCCGATGCCGGTGTAGATGAGCACACCAGCAAAGCCCGGGATCGCATAGGCCGAGAGATCGAACACCTGGGTGAAGGCGTCGAACCCGCTTTTCATGTAGGCGATCCCGAGAAACAGGAAGCCCACACCCATGGCGATATAGCCGAGACCCTTGAGTGTCCTGGAGTCCTGCAGCAGCAGCACGACACCGAAGACGAGCGCGGGCATCGCATAGGCGGCGATGTCGACCCGCAGACCCAGTCCGGCGATGAGCCAGGCCCCGGTGGTCGTGCCGAGGTTGGCACCCATGATGACGCCGATCCCGGCCGCCAGCGTGATCATCTCGGCACTGACGAACGAGATGGTGACCAGCGAGACCAGGGTGCTCGACTGCATCAGGGTCGTGCTGACGATTCCGAAGCTGATGCTCTTCCAGAGCCGATTGGTCGAGGCACGCAGGACGCGCTCGAGCGTCCCGCCGGTGAATGAGCGGAACCCCCGTTCCAGCGACAGCATGCCGAACAGAAACAGGGCCACGCCCGCGGCGATCTCTTTGAAGCTCGGGCTCAACCAGAGTCCGTATCCGAGACCCATGAATAGGATTGTCAACAGGATTCGGCGGGTCATCGGATCCACCCCTGGCCTGCCGTGCGTTGACGGGTCGCGCTGGCGGCGCTCCCGACGAGTAGACTGGCATGGAGATCTTTCATGTTCATGGGATTCCGAGTACTGAACGAGTCGAGTGCGCAAGTCGCCCGAGGCGCTGAGACCAGCGTGAACGCCTAGACTTCAATTGTAACTAAACCGTCACATTTTTGACACCTGCTGCACTGGCCAGGGATGAGGCCCTGGGTGTCGATCAGCCATGATGCACGGCGACTGGGCTGGACTAGCCGGGCGTTGGCGCGTCATGGACGGCGGTCTCGACGGAGGGCGAAGATCCCTGGATTGCGGTCATCGGCAGGGATCGTGCGGTCCCGGGGCATGGCCAATCCGCGCCCGGCGGTGCTTGGGCGGCGTGACAATCGTTGGCATCTGGGCAAGAATTGGTCATTGCTCATCCGCGCTGGGAGCCGGCTCGGGCGGAGGGGCATCCGCGCCGCCATTCAGACGGCGGATCGGGCCCTGTCGCCCGCCCCAGAGCCACCCCCGGCAGAGGATCATCGATGGATATCGCGGCATTGAATGCGGAGTACGGCATCGACGGCGTCCTGCGCTTCACCACCGGCCCGGGTGGTCTCGTCATGATCGAGATCACGAATGCGCAGGCCGCGGCACTGATCTCGCCATACGGTGGGCAGGTCCTGGGATATCGTCCAGCGGATGCGCGCGATGATCTGCTCTTCGTCAGCGAGCGGGCCTATTTTGCCCAGGGTCAGGCGATCAAGGGTGGGATCCCGGTCTGCTGGCCTTGGTTTGGCGCCGATCCGCAAGGGCAGGGTCGACCGGCGCATGGCTTCGTTCGCGCCTGGCCTTGGGCGGTGCGCGCCACCGAGACCCGTACCGACGGCGCCACGGTGGTTCACTTGGGGCTGGCCGATGAGGCGGCGACCCGCGCCATCTGGCCGCATTGCTTCGATCTGCAGGTCGAGATCGAGATCGGCGCCACGCTGGCCGTGGCCTTGGTCACCCGCAATGCCGGCGAGCGTCCATTCACCATCACGCAGGGGCTGCATGCCTATTTCAAGATCGGCGACATCGCGGGTGTCGAGGTCACTGGTCTCGATGCTTGTCACTATATCGACAAGGCGGCCGATGGCCGGGATGCGCGCGTCTTGCAGCAAGGCTCTGTGCGTGTCGATCGCGAGGTCAACCGGATCTATGAAGGGGTGCCACCAGGACTGACCATCCACGACTCCGTGCTGGGGCGACGCATCCGCATCACCGCCGAGCACAGCCGCACCGCCGTGGTCTGGAATCCCTGGATCGCCACCGCCCGGGCGATGGCCGATCTCGCCGATGACGACTACCAGCGCTTCATCTGCGTCGAGACCGTCAACACCGCCAGCGAGGTGATCGAGGTCGCCCCCGGCGCCGCTTACCGACTGGGTGCCCGTTACGCGATCGAGTCGTTCTGAGCGGCGCCCATGGACAGCGCGGCGAATCTCGATCCGACGACCGAGGCCCATTGGTCGACATGGCTCGATTGGGCCCATGAGCATGGCATCGCGCTGCCCGCCGAGCCGGCATTCACCGCGGCGCGGGCGCGGGTCTGGGAGGCCAGCGAGTATGTCGCGCTCAATGCGGCTCGGCACCCAGGGGTGTTGGCCGATCTGATCGCCAGCGGTGATCTGGATCGGCCATTCGACGCCACGGCGCTGGCCGCCAGGCTGGGCGCCGCGCTCGCCGAGGTCACGGATGAGCCGGGTCTGCAGCAGGCCCTGCGCCAGGTGCGCCGGCGCGAGATGATCCGTATCATCTGGCGTGACATCGCCGGCCTCGCCGAACTGCCCGAGACGCTCGCGCATCTCAGTGAGCTGGCCGACCTGGCGATCCGCGGCGCGCTCGATCGGCTGCATGAGTGGACCCGAGCCGAGCTCGGAACACCACGCGACGCCACTGGCCGCGAGCTGCGCCTGCTGGTGATCGGCATGGGCAAGCTCGGCGCGCGTGAGCTCAACCTGAGCTCGGACATCGATCTCATCTTCGCCTTCGCCAGCAATGGCGAGATCCTTGATGCCGCGCGCCGACTCACCAACGAGCAGTTTTTCATCAAGCTGGCCCAGCGTCTGGTCCAGTCACTGGGCAGCCAAACGGTCGACGGCTTCGTCTTCCGTGTCGATACCCGACTGCGTCCGTTCGGCGACTCCGGCCCCTTGGTGATGAGCTTCAATGCCATGGACGACTATTATCAGACCCAGGCGCGCGAGTGGGAGCGCTATGCCATGATCAAGGCGCGGGTCATCGCGGGCGACCCGGCCGATGCGGCCCGCTTGACCGCCATGCTGCGCCCCTTCGTCTATCGTCGCTATCTGGATTTTGGCGCGGTCGAATCCTTGCGCGATCTCAAGCGGCTGATCGCCAAGGAGCTGTATCGCCGAGGGATGGATGCCAACATCAAGCTCGGCCCCGGCGGCATCCGCGAGATCGAGTTCATCGGTCAATCCTTCCAGTTGATTCGCGGCGGACGTGATGCGGAACTGCAGATCCGCCCGATCCGCGCCGTGCTGGAGCGTCTGGCGCGCAAGCAGCTGCTCCCCGAAGCGGCCGTGCGCGAGCTCGACGATGCCTACTGCTTCTTGCGCCGGGTGGAGAATCGGCTGCAGGCCCATCGCGACAAGCAGACCCATGTGCTCCCGACCCGGGAGGAGGATCGACTGCGCTTGGCCCGCTCCATGGGCTACCCCGATTGGGCGGATTTCGCGTCTGTGCTGGAGCGCCACCGACGGCATGTCCAGACCCATTTCGATCAGGTCTTCGCCGTGCCCGACATGGCCGAGGATGGCGCGGCTCCCGCCGTGTCACAGCTCTGGCACGGCGAAGGCGAGCCTGGGCATGACGCGGCCACGCTCGCCGACCTGGGCTTCGCCGATCCGACGAGCGCGCGCACCCAACTCATCCAATTCCACGAATCCATCGTGCGCAAGGGCCTGAGTCCACGTGGTCATGATCGTCTCGATCGCTTGATCCCGCTGATCCTACAGCTGAGCGCGGCGAGCGAGCAGCCCGCGCTTGCGCTCACGCGGATGTTGAAGGTCATCGAGTCGGTCGCGCGCCGCACCTCGTATCTCGCGATGTTGGGTGAGCATCCCGAGATCCTCGCCCAGCTTGCGCGTCTGGCTGGCATGAGTCCCTGGTTCACCGACCGCATCTGTCGCCATCCATTGCTGCTCGACGAGCTCATCGATCCGCGCAGGCTCTATGCGCCGCTGCGCCGCGCCGATCTCGAGTCGGAGCTCGATGCGCTGCTGTCACACCTGGATCCGGAGGATCTCGAGCAGCAGATGGAGCGTCTGCGTCAATTCGTGCAGGGCAATGTCCTGCGGGTCGCCGCCGCCGATCTCACCGAGGTCATCCCCTTGATGGTGGTGAGCGACTATCTCACCGAGATCGCCGAGGTCTCGATCCGTCGCGTGCTCTGTCTGGCGTTCGCTCATCTGTGCGAGCGCCATGGCCGACCGACTCAGATCCAGGGCGAGGAGACCGGTTTCATGGTCCTCGGCTACGGCAAGCTCGGCGGGATCGAGCTCGGCTATGACTCGGACCTCGACCTGGTCTTCATTCATGGCGGCACCAACCCCATCGCCATGACCGATGGGTCGAAATCCATCAGCAACGAGCAGTTCTACATGCGACTCGGGCAGCGCATGATCCATATGATGACGACCCGGACCCCATCCGGGATCCTCTATGATGTCGACATGCGGCTGCGCCCCGACGGGAATCGGGGTCTGCTGGTGCGCTCGCTCGATGCCTTCGCCGCCTATCAGGAGAGCGACGCCTGGACCTGGGAGCATCAAGCGCTGATTCGGGCGCGACCGGTCGCCGGCGATCGCGAGCTCGCGCAGCGTTTCGAGCAGCTGCGCCGGGCGATCATCCGTCGACCGCGCGATCCGGAGCGCTTGCGCGAGGAGGTTCGTGCCATGCGCGAGAAGATGCGCGCCAACCTGGATCGTTCTGGTGGTGGCCGTTTCGACCTCAAGCAAGGCCCGGGCGGTATTGCCGATATCGAGTTTATGGTTCAATACGCGGTATTGCGTTGGGCCGACGCGCATCCCGAGCTGACCGACTGGACGGACAACATCCGACAGCTCGAGACATTGGGTCGGCTCGCTCTGTTGCCCGGGCGGGCCGCCGAGGATCTGACCGCGGCCTACAAGACACTGCGCGCGAGCTACCATCGTAGTGCTCTGCAAGAGCAACCCAAGACCATCGCGGACGCTGATCTGCGCCCGGAGCGTGATCGGGTGGCGGCCCTGTGGCATGTGCTCATGGATGAGCCGGGCGCGTCGAGCACCTGATCGCGGTGACTGGCGCCGTGGCGTCAAGGCGAGAATTGATACCTTTACCGGGACCCGCGTCCCGACCCGAGCGGAGTGAGAAGAAGACATGGCTACGATGGCGGACCGTGACGGCCTGATCTGGCACAACGGTGTGATGGTGCCCTGGCGCGAGGCCCAGACGCATGTTCTGACTCACACCTTCCATTACGGGATGGGCGTATTCGAGGGTGTGCGCGCCTATCGCACCGCGCAGGGGACCGCGATCTTCAGGCTGCGTGACCATACCGACCGGCTCTTCGAGTCCGCCCATATCCTGGGCATGAAACCGCCCTTCGACCGCGAGACCATCGACGAGGCGCAGCGTGTCGCCGTGCGCGAGAATGGTCTTGATTCGGCCTATATCCGGCCGATGTTCTTCTATGGGCCCGAGGGGATGGGGCTGCGCGCGGACAATCTTCAGGTCCACTGTATCGTCGCGGCCTGGGAGTGGGGCGCCTATCTGGGTGAGGAGAACATGACGAAGGGTATCCGCATCCGGGTGTCCTCCTTCACGCGACATCATGTCAACATCACCATGTGCCGCGCCAAGGCCAACGGCAATTACATGAACTCGATGATGGCCCTCCAGGAAGCCTTGCGCGACGGCTATGACGAGGCCTTGCTGTTGGACGCCAACGGCTACGTGATGGAGGGCAGCGGAGAGAACATCTTCATCGTGCGCCGCGGCGTGCTCTATACGCCTGATCTGACCTCCGCGCTCGATGGCATCACCAGACGCACGGTCATGACGCTGGCCCGCGAGCTGGGGATCGAGGTGGTCGAGAAGCGGATCACCCGCGACGAGGTCTATATCGCGGAAGAGGCCTTCTTCACCGGCACCGCCGCGGAGGTCACACCGATCCGCGAGGTCGATGGGCGAGTCATCGGCAAGGGGGCGCGTGGCCCCATCACCGAGCGCTTGCAGACACTCTATTTCGATCTCGTCCATGGTCGCCTGGCGGATCACGCGGAATGGCTGACCCAGGTTTGAGACGAGAGGCGCCGACGGCCGCGGGTCGCCGACGGCGAACAGTGCACTGTCTGATTTGATGGATTGAGCGCCGGCCCGCGTCCGCCGCCATGCATGCGTGGCGGTTGATCGGAACCGGCGAACACCGCGCCCTGTCGCCCGCCCGCGGTGGCGGCGCGACCCGCACCTCTGTGGAGAGAGCCGATGTCAAATGCCGCCGTCGCAACCGGCAGCGCGTCCGAGGTGATCGAGGTCGGTCACGCGGATCTGCCGCTGTCCTGTCCCATGCCCGATGCCCCAGTTTGGAACATGCATCCACGGGTCTATCTGCCGATCGAGAATGAGCCCAGCGGTGAGGCCGTCTGTCCCTACTGTGGTGCGCGCTATCGGCTGCGCTCGCCGGATTAGACATGCGGCTCGACCTCACCGATTCGGCCTAGGGCGTCGTGGATATGTCAGAGATGACCGAGATTCGCATCCCCCGACCTGACGACTGGCATCTGCATCTGCGTGACGGGGACGTGCTCGCCGACACGGTGGCCCACAGCGCGCGCTGCTTCGCGCGGGCGATCGTGATGCCAAATCTCAAGCCGCCGATCGTCACGACCGCCATGGCCCTGGCGTATCGCGCGCGTATCCTGGATGCACGCCCGCCCGGCAGCGATTTCCAACCGCTGATGACGCTCTATCTCACGGATGAGACCCAGCCCGAGGAGATCGCGAGCGCCAAGGCGAGCGGGCGGGTGTTCGGCTGTAAGCTCTATCCGGCGGGGGCGACGACCAACTCAGACAGTGGCGTGACCGATCTGGAGGGCCGCTATCCGATCCTCGAGGTCATGCAGCGCATGGGTATGCCCTTGCTGGTTCACGGCGAGGTGACCGACGAGCATGTCGATCTCTTCGATCGCGAGCAGCGCTTCATCGAGGAGCGGCTCGAGCCGATCGTGCGGACCTTTCCCGAGCTCAAGATCGTCTTCGAGCATGTCACCACGGCCGAGGCTGTCGCCTTCGTGCGCGAAGGGCCGCCGACGCTGGGCGCGACCATCACGCCGCATCATCTCATGTACAACCGCAATGCCATGCTCGCTGGTGGCATCCGCCCGCATCTCTACTGTCTGCCCGTGCTCAAGCGCGAGCGGCATCGGCTCGCGCTGATCGCCGCGGCAACGAGCGGTCACCCCCGGTTCTTTCTCGGAACAGACAGCGCGCCGCACCCGCGCGAGGGCAAGGAAAGCGCGTGTGGCTGTGCCGGTGCCTTCAGCGCACACGCGGCGATCGAGCTCTATGCCGAGGTGTTCGAGCAAGCCGGTGCATTGGAGCGTTTCGCTGGATTCGCGAGTCACCATGGCGCCGATTTCTACGGACTCGAGCGCAATCGCGAGCACATCCGCCTGCGCCGCGAGCCCTGGACGGTTCCCTCGTCCTATCCATTCGGCTCGACCCGGGTCGTGCCCTTGCGCGCCGAGGAGGGCGTCCGCTGGCGACTGGTCTCGGACTGATCGGCACGTCACAACCCGGGGGAGGGGACGCTGGGGGCGGCGCCCCCGTTCAGCGATCGCCCCATGTGGATGCTAGGCGCTAACCCCTCGCTCGCGTGGCTCAAGGCGATGCGTCTGGCTCGCTCTCGAAATCGATCTCATCCCAGAAATCGTCCACCCCTTCGCTTGGCGGTGGATTGCCGTCGTGCACCAGGGCATGGCGGCGTTGCAGATAAGCATCGCGCAGGAAGGCGTAAGGATCGAGCGCGGCATCCTCGAGGATGTCGGTTGCGGCCAGTAGATTGGCACGGCGATCGATCAGCCGCAGTGCGATCAGGCCCCAATAGACTGGGGCTTCGTCGACCTTGAAGAGAGGATCCAGATGGAAGAGCGGATCGGTGAAGACATCGCCGGCCGTGCCGAAGGCGTCACGCACGCTGCTTGGGCCGAGGAATGGCAGCATCAGGTAGGCACCCGAGTCCAGACCCCAGTAGCCGAGTGTCTGGCCGAAGTCTTCCTTGTGGCTCGGGAGTCCCATGTTGGTCGCAACATCGTAGACGCCCAGTACGCCGACGGTCGAATTGACGACAAAGCGTCCGGCGTCACTCCCGGCACGGGCCATCTTGAACTGCAAGGCGTTGTTCACGAACGAGGTGATGTCGTCGAGATTGTTGAAGAAGTTGTTGACGCCGCGCTGGACTGGCTCGGGCGTGACGGTCTGATACCCCCTGGCGATGGGCGTGACGAAGGCCTTGTCGAAATCAGTGTTGAATCGGTAGACCGCCCGGTTGAATGGCTCCAGTGGATCGCTCGGCTCGGTGATGCGACTTGGACTCCCGGCGCAGCCGATGGTCAATGACAAGACCGCAAGCCAGGGTGCGAGCCTGGTCGCGCGCCGCGGTGCCCGGATGCACCAGCTCATGTCCCGGTCCTTCATGAGTGTCGGATCTCTTTGGTCAGCGGGTACGCATTGGGTGCTGCTCACAGCCGCGATCAGCAACCGACTCCGCCATCTCATGGATCCCTGGCATCAGCCACCATGGGTTGGAATCCTGAGCGGCGCCTGATGATGCTAACACAGGCGTGCGCCCGATCGGATCAGCCGCGCGCTGAATCCACCCTGGTCGCACGCGCACAGGACGCCGCGCCGAGGGATGTCGATGGCGCGGTCTGCGCCGAGTTTGGCTTTCGCCCTTGATGCACTTATGCTGTCGGCATGAATCAAGAGCCAATACCGAGAGAAGGGATCGCTGCGCGGTTTCGCGGCTTTTTGCCGGTCGTGGTGGATGTCGAGACCGCCGGTTTCGATCCGCAACGCCACGCCTTGCTGGAGATCGCGGCGGTCATCATCCGCATGGCGCCGACTGGACACATCGAGCCGTCGGCAACCATCGCCTGTCATGTGTTGCCATTCGTCGGTGCCGAGATCGACCCCAGCGCACTGGCCTTCAACCGCATCGACCCGGATCATCCCTTTCGCGATGCCGTCTCCGAGCATGATGCGCTGCAGCGCATCTTGACACCCATTCGCAAGGCGGTGAAATCGACCGGCTGTACGCGTGCCATCCTCGTCGGACACAACGCGCATTTCGATCTTGGCTTCATCAAGGCCGCCGTCGAGCGCACCGGGATCAAGCGTAATCCCTTCCACGCCTTCAGTGTCTTCGATACGGTCTCGCTTGCGGGTCTGATGTTTGGTCAAACCGTGCTCGCCAAGGCGTCCAAGGAGGCCGGGCTTGGCTGGCAGAGCAGCGCGGCACACTCGGCGATCTACGACGCCGAGCAAACCGCGCGTCTCTTCTGTACCGTGGTCAATCGGTGGCGAGAGCTCGATCGAGGATGCTCCATGCGGACTGAGCCATCCTAGCGCTCGGTCGAGCCACATCCAGGCTCGGGGCGAGGGTCAAGCGTCTTTGGCTTGACTCTGCTTGCTCACCGCGCTGGCCATCATGGTCTTGAGCTCACCGCTGGCTTGCAGCTCGAGCGTGATGTCGCAGCCACCGATGAGCTCACCGCCGATATAGATCTGCGGGAAGGTCGGCCAATCGGCGTAGCGTGGCAGGTTCTCGAAGATCTCTGGATCTTGCAGGACATTGACATACGCAAAAGGCTCACCGCATTCTTGTAAGGCCGCGGCAGCCCGCATCGAGAAACCGCACTGAGGAAACTGCGGAGTCCCCTTCATGTAGATGACGATCGGATTATTCTTGACCTGATCGTCGATACGCTCCAATACATCCATCATCAACCCCCTGAAAGCTCATACCATCGTCCATCCAGTGTCGGGACGAGAGCCATCGTTATCAAGCCATGCGAGCGCCCGAGTGCTGGTGAGTACCCATGCTGCGAGCGTGTGAAACCCCGTGCGATCGACGTAGAGGCACCGGGCAAGGGTCTGAGCGGCCCCCGAGTCCCGCAAGAGCGTCTCGGGGGGCCTGGTGCCAACATGGTTAGAGCATGCCCGCCGTGAGCTGATCGAGGCTTCCGGGAATGTTGATCCAGTTGTTCAGGTCGAGCGTATAGAAGATGCTCCCGAGGGGATCCAGAGCGGCGATGTCATCGCGACCATCACCGTCGAGATCGGCGATCACCAGCGCAGCCCAGGTCCCTGAGATGCTCGACCAATCATTCAGGTTGGTGGTGTAGAAGAGCTCTCCCGCATCGTTCAGGCCGATCAGATCGGCTTCACCATTCCCATCGAGATCGCCCGCGGACAATTGCGCGAGTCGGCCGGGGATCAGCACCCAGCCATTCAGGTCGACACTCGCATAGATCCAGCCGTCGGAGTTGAGACCGACGAGATCGGCCGTTCCGTCACCATCGAGGTCCGCGGCGATCAGCTGCGCCAACGCGCCTGGTATCGTCATCCAGTTGTTCAGGTCGAGTGTGTAGAAGATCTGATTTTGGCCATTGAGCGCCACCAGATCATCCTGTCCATCGTCATCGAGGTCAGCGACGACCAGTTTGGTCGCGTTGCCGGGGATGTTGGACCACTGGAGTCGGTCGGTGGAATAGTAGAGCAATCCAGCCGAATTCAAACCGACGAGATCGGCTTGACCGTCCCCGTTGAGATCGCCCGCGGCCAGTTGGGCGAGGATCCCGGGGATCCTGTTCCATTGCGCTAGATCGAGGCTGTAGTAGATATCGCCGTCCGTGCCATTCTTCGGGTCGGGCAGGCGTTGGCCAAGTCCAGCCAGATCGTCCCAGCCGTCACCATCGAGGTCAGCGGCAATCAGCTGTTTGAGCACGCCGGGCGTTTGGGTCCAATTGGCCAGATCGCGGCTGTAGTAGATCAGTCCCTCGGGGTTGAGCCCAATGAGTGCGGCCGCTGCCGTCTGATCGACGAAGCGCGCGATCACGGTCTTGTTCGAGAGCATGGTGATGGCACAGAGATTGTCATGCGCTGAATCGCAGCCGTCCCATCCGGCGAAAATAAACGCGCCGACAGTGGTGGGCGCGGTCAGAGTGATCCCGGTGCCGGTGGTGATGTCGCTCAGGGTGTAATCGGTGATCCCGGCATAGCTCGGCGGTTCGGCCGAGATCGCGACCCCGCTGACGCCCGTGGAGCGCACATTCAAGGTATGGATGGGACCCGTGTAGCTCACGGTCACCGTCCGGTTGGCGGCCATGGTCAGTGTGCAGCTGGTCCCCGAGGTGCTGTCGCAGCCACTCCAAGCGCTGAAATTGGCCGAGTCGAGCGTGCCCGGAGCGGTCAGGGTGATCATGGTGCCGGTGGCGATGTCGCTCAGGCTGTAATCGGTGATCCCGGCATAGCTCGGCGGCTCGGCCGAGATCGCGACCCCGCTGACACCGGTTGAGCTCACAGTCAGGGTGTGAGAGGCAACCGCATAGCTCACGGTCACTGTGCGGTTTGCGGTCATCGTCAGCGTGCAGCTGGTCCCCGAGGTGCTGTCGCAGCCACTCCAAGCGCCGAAGCCGATGGAGTCGACCATGGCCGGCGCGGTCAGGATGACCGTGGTACCGGCAAGGATCCCAGTCTTGGAGTAGTTGGTGGTCCCTGCATAGGCCGATGGCTCGGCGGTGATCGCAACAGCGCTGGCGCCAGATGAGTCGACGCTCAAGCTGTAGCTCGGGGTCACATAGCTCACGGCCACCGTGCGGTTTGCGGTCATGGTCAGTGTGCAGCTGGTCCCCGAGGTGCTGTCGCAGCCACTCCAAGCACTGAAGCTCGTATAGCCGACCGCCGCCGGCGCGGTCAAGGTGAAGGTCGTGCCGGCAGGGATCCCAGTCTTGGAGTAATTGGTGGTCCCTGCATAGGTCGATGGATTGGCGGTGATCGCGACAGTGCTGGCGCCGGATGAGTCGACGCTCAAGCTGTAGGTCGGGGTCGTATAGCTCACCGTTGGCGAGCGGTCGCTATTCATCGTCAAGGTGCAACTGGTCCCCGAGGTGCTGTCGCAGCCGCTCCAGGCAGTGAAATTCGCATAGCCGACCGCCGCCGGAGCGGTCAATGTGATGGTGGTGCCCGCCGGGATCCCGCTCTTGGAATAATTGGTGACGCCGGCATAGATCGCCTGATCGGCGCTGATCGACACGGCGCTCGCGCCGCTAGAGCTGACATTGAGCGTGAAGGTGACGAATTGACCGACTGCTTGAGCGAGCTGGATGCGTGGCTTCACCCGGCCCCCAGCCCCCGAGCGGTTATCGGTGATCGGCTTGCCGGTGCTCACCAAGGCATTGAGCAGCTCATCGACGCTGCCAGTGGGCTTGGCTTGTTTCAAGACGGCCCAGGCGCCCACGACATGTGGTGCGGAATAGGATGTGCCGCTTCTGAAGGCATAGGTGTTCGGCGGGGAGGATGAGCCGATGTTCTCGCCAGGCGCCAATAGATTCAAGAACCAGGCGCTATTCGAGGACGCCGCCATCGCATCCAGTTTCGTTGTACTGCCCACGCTGACCGCGCTCGAGATACAGGCCGGCGCGCTGGTTGCGGTGGTCGCGCCGCTGTTCCCGCTTGCCACCACGGTGGCGATCCCGGCCCCGCGCAGTTGGTCGATGATGGGCTTGCGCGCATCCGTGTCGCAATAGCCGCTATAGGAGCCAGTGCCCAGGCTCAGATTCGCCGCGGCAATGTTGAACGAGCTCCTCAAGGCGTAGACGCGCTCCAATGCCTTGATCTGATCGCTGACAAAGGTTACGAGACAGGGCGTGCTGCGGGGATAACAATCGACGAGTGAATTGGCCTGGGAATACACCTGCATGGCGATGATCTTGGCGTCCTTCGCGACCCCCGAAAAACTGCTGCCGGAGCCGGCCGCGATCCCGGCGATGTGAGTGCCATGGCCGCAGCTGGCAATGGCAAGGTCACAATCCAGGGCGGAGTCGGTGGCGGTGGACTGACTGGCGCCACCCGGGCAGAGTGATGTCGTGTTGGAGGAGGCGACGGTGGACGAATAGCAGGCCTCCGACACCACCTTGCCGGTCAAGAATGAATGGGACTTGGTCACCCCGGAATCCAGGATGGCCACCACCTGACCGAGGCCGGTGCGACCGGCGAAGTCGCCGTTGCTGCTGGCGCCAATCAGCGGAACGCTCTCGCTCAGCGCCGGAAACTCGAGTCCGTCCTCGACCACCTCGCTGACCAGTGGATCATCGAGCAAGGCGTCGAGATCGGCCACGTCGACATGCATGGCGAGTGCCGGGGTGATCGCGAAGCGTTTCACCGCGCGCGTCGACTGTTGGAGCGGGGTTCGCAGTCCCAGCCGGTCCAATACCGCAACCTGACTGTCGGCCAGCCTTTGACGCTGTGCGGCGATCCCCGGGGTGTCGAGCCGGGTCTCCAGCTCTTGATCGATGCGCAGCTTGACGATGACCGGAATCGGTCCGCTGGAGATGGCCCGCTCGCGCAGCGCGGCGTGTCGCTCGGCGATCGCCGTCTCGCTGAGTGTTGACTCACTCGTCGTCGCGGTGTCGGCGAATGCCATGCCGGGCACGCCGCACACGCCAGCGATCATCATGCAGAAGAGTACGACCCGGATGGCAAGAGGTGTTTTCATAGCGCTCCAGTGACCGTCAAGATTCGCCATTGATCAGACGCACGCGCGCGATGCGCCGTTTGCCGACCTGATAGACATGCGTGCTGCCCGCCGGGCAGCTGAGACGTGGATCCTCGATGCGCTCGCCGTCGATCCGCACGGCGCCCTGCCCAATCAGACGCATCGCCTCTGAGGTACTCTCGACCAAACCGGCGCGCTTGAGCAGATTGGCGATCGGCAGTGCCCCCTGAGCCCCCACGTCAAGTGTCTGCTCCGGGAGGTCATCGGGCAGGACACCACGCTGGAAGCGCGTCACGAAATTCTCGAGGGCGGCACGCGCCCGGGCGGGGTCATGGAAACGCCCGACCAGCTCGAGCCCCAGCTCGAACTTGATATCGCGTGGATTGGCCCCGTCACGCACGGACTCGCGCCAGGCTTGGATCTCGGTGATGTCGCGCGTGCTCAGCAGCTCGAAATAGCGCCACATCAGCTCATCCGAGATCGACATGATCTTGCCGAACATCTCATCCGGCGGATCCGTGATACCGACATAGTTGCCCAGTGATTTCGACATCTTCTGGACACCATCGAGTCCCTCCAACAGTGGCAATGTAATCACGATCTGTGGCTCTTGTCCATAGCTCTCCTGCAGCTGGCGACCGACCAACAGATTGAACTTCTGATCCGTGCCGCCAAGCTCCACATCAGCCTCCAAGGCCACGGAATCGTATCCCTGAATGAGCGGATAGAGGAACTCGTGGATTGCGATGGGCTGACCGCCCTTGTAGCGTTTGGCGAAATCGTCCCGCTCCAACATCCGGGCGACCGTGTGGCGAGCAGCCAGTTGGATGATTCCACTGGCACCCAGCCCGTCGATCCAGGATGAATTGAAGACGACCTTGGTGCGATCGGGATCTAGGATGCGAAAGACCTGATCTTGATAGGTTTGCGCGTTTTCCTGGATCTGCTCGCGACTGAGCGGCTGGCGGGTCACGCTCTTGCCGGTCGGGTCGCCGATCATGCCGGTGAAATCGCCGATCAAGAAGAAGATCTCGTGGCCGAGCTCCTGGAATTGACGCAGCTTGTTGAGCAGAACCGTATGGCCGAGATGCAGATCGGGCGCGGTCGGATCAAAGCCAGCCTTGATGCGCAGCGCGCGGCGCGAGGAGAGTTTGCGGCGCAGTGACTCTTCGATCAGGATTTCTTCGGTTCCGCGCTTGATCAGCGCGAGCGAGTGCTCGATGGACGCCATGACGTTCGGTCTTCGGATCTCGTTGGAGGTTTGGGGGGATCTGGCAAGGGTACGCCGCCGCCGCGACGGCCACAAGCAAGGCTGGTTTCGAGACCGCCATGCCGTTGGCAAGGGCCTTGAAAGCAGCCATAAAGTGGAGGTGTGGAAATGCCGTGTGCAACTCGGTGATCCCAGGTCCCGCGGCCGCCCTTGGCCCAGGGGCGGGCAGCCAAGCGCAAGGAGAGCACCAGGATTTCGAGCACCTCTGCGTGGGCCTGGTTTGGCCATCCCACCCAGACGAGCAATCGGAACCCATCAGAATTCGGCTTGTCCGTTCGAAGCCTTTGGGATTAAACTTCGAACAATCATCAATTCTTCGAATTATTCGAATCTTGCGCTTGAATGGGCATGCGCGATTACAAGATTAGAGAGCCAGAATGGTCGGTGTCAAAGCGACCGCAACCGCGAGTGGGTCGACGTGTACTCCTGGCGGGTTCGATCCTGGTCACGTTGGCGCTGCTGGCATATGGTGTCTGGCGTTGGAGCGCCATGCCGACGACGGCCGAGCCTCCAGTGCCGGTCCAGGCGCAACCAGAGAATAGACCGCCCGACATGCTCTCCATCCCGCTGGTGATCCCGGCGCGTCCTGTGCCCACATCGACTCGCGAGGAGTCGGTGGCGCAAGACTGACACCAGCCGCATCAGAGGTGGCTCTCGACTCAGGTCGAGAATGAGGAACCGCACCCGCAGGTCGTCGAGGCATTGGGGTTGCGAATCACGAATTGAGCCCCCTGCAGTCCTTCGGTGTAGTCGATCTCGGCTCCGGTCAGGTACTGGAGGCTCATGGGATCGATCAGTAGGGTCACACCATCGGTCACCACCTCGGTATCGCCATCCTGGATCTCTTCATCGAAGCTGAAGCCATACTGGAATCCCGAGCACCCCCCGCCCTGGATGTAGACCCGGAGCATCAGCTCGGGATTGCCCTCCTCGGAGATGAGCTGCGCCACCTTGGATGCGGCGGATGAGGTGAAGACGAGAGGGGCATCGGTGACGGTTGCGCTGGTCATTGCGGATCGGTCCTCTATCAAGGGGTGGTATCGTCTTTAACCTATGCCTTCGCTCGGTTTTTTCAAGCACTGCGAGGGTCGAGATCAGGGCAGCAGCGCCAGGGCATCGAGCCCCGCCGACTCGGGGATGCCGAACATCAGATTCATGTTCTGGACTGCTTGTCCAGCCGCGCCCTTGACCAGATTGTCGATCACCGATTGCACGATGACGACATCCGATCCACGCTGACGCGCGGCGGCGATGCGACAGACATTCGCGCCGCGTACCGAGCGCGTGTCCGGGTGACTCCCCATCGGCATGACGTCGACGAATGGCTCGTTGGCGTAGTGCCGTCTGAACAGTGCCTCGAGATCCAGGCTCGGGTCATTGAGTCGCGCATAGAGCGTCGCCTCGATCCCACGGATCATCGGTACCAGGTGTGGCACGAAGGTCAGACTCAATCGGGGGTCGGCGCAGGCGTGGCGAAGATTCTGGAGGATCTCGGGCGAGTGCCGGTGCCCGGTGACCGCATAGGCCTTGAAACTCTCGCCGATCTCGGCCATCAGGATGCCGGTCTCGGCCTTGCGGCCCGCGCCGCTCGCGCCCGACTTGGCGTCGGCGATCAACCAGGTCGGGTCGATCGCAGCCGCCGTCAGCAGCGGCATGAATCCGAGTGTGACGGCGGTCGGATAGCAGCCTGGATTGGCGACCAGCCGCGCGGTACGCACCTGCTCACGATGGATCTCGGGCAGGCCGTAGACGGCCTCCGCCAGCAACTCCGGACAAGCGTGCGGCATGCCGTACCAGGTCTCCCACAGGGCGGGATCCGCAAGTCGAAAATCGGCGGCTAGATCGATCAGGCGCACCCCGCGGGCGAGCAGGCCTGGTGCGGATTTCATCGCCGTGCCATTGGGCGTGGCGAAGAAGACCAGGTCACACTCGGCCAGGGCGCCCTCATCTGGCTCGGTGAAGGCAAGATCGAGCCAGCCGCGCAGGTGCGCGAAGAGATCCGCGACCTTGATCCCGGCCTCGGTGCGCGAGGTGATGACCGCCACCTCCACCGCGGGATGGCGTGCGAGGATTCGCAGGAGCTCGGATCCCGTGTAACCGGTTCCGCCCACGATACCGACTCTCAGCATGCGAAATACCTCATCAGACCTACGCTCGGTCGGCGCTGGCACTCGACCAGGTGATGCCGGGCGAGCGCCTTCGCCCATGCCGTGACTGCGCGATCAGGAGCAGCCGCCGCCGGAGGATGAGCCGCAGGAGCCGCAGCCGCCGCCGAGATCAGGCAGATTGTTGAAGACGAAGGTCGCATTGCCGTCGCCCTGATCGATGAAGTCGATCTCGACGCCGCGCAGATAGGGTAAGGTTTCGTCATCGACCACGACCTTGAAACCCGGGCAAGCCAGCACACCATCGTCCTCGTTGATGACATCCGTGAAGGTCATGCCGAAGCTGATGCCGCTGCAGCCGCCCGGGGTCGCGAACACGCGCACACCCTTGATCGTGTCATCGACCTGTTGGAACAGATCGGCCATCTTCACCTGAGCGGGCGTGGTCAGCGTCAGCTCCGATTCACTCAAGACCGCGGACATGTGAATACCTCTTGAATCAAAAACGAACGAATCATGAAACCGAGTAACAGTATCAGATATGGGCCGGACGATTCCAGAGCCACCCGCGCGTCGTGCCGTACGAATGGACCGTTGGAGCGGCCGCGATCGGTGGGTCGCCGATCAGATCTCGACCATCTCGAAATCCTCCTTGCCCGCGCCGCATTCCGGACACTTCCAATCGAGCGGGACATCCTCCCAGCGCGTGCCGGGGGGTATGCCGTCCTCCGGCCAGCCGTCCTCCTCGGCATAGATCAGCCCGCAAATCACGCAGATGTAGCTTTTCATCGAGTCGCCTCCAGGGCAAGGGGGGGTCACCTGGTTCGCAGGATCGCGCTGTCGACAGCCATGACCACAACGGGGTTTAATCGTCGACAAGTCGGGCAGGTGACCGCGAATTTCAACACTCAGCAGGCTCGGCACTTGCACCGAGCGGTTGCGGGCCCTGGCATGACGCTGGGGTCTTGCACCTCCCGGATCCGCATCGAATCGGTCCGAGCCCATACGACTCTAGCGAGATGACCTCACAATCATGAATGACAATGTCGTTGCTCCACCAGTGGTCCTGTGCGTTGGCGGGCATGACCCCTGCGGCGGTGCTGGCATCCTCGCGGATGCCGAAGCCGTGCGTGCCGCGGGGGCCTATGCGGTGACCGCGATCAGCGTGATCACTGAGCAGGATACCTGCGGATTGATCGATCTCCATCCGCAGCCGCCCGAGCAGATCGAGGGTCAGTGCCGCGCGCTGCTGCGCGATGGCGCGCCGCGTGCGCTCAAGATCGGCATGATCGGCAGCTCGCGGGTCATCCGGATCCTCAACGCACTGATCGACGAGCACCCGGATCTGCCCGTCGTGCTCGACCCGATCTTGCGCACCGGCACCGGACATGCCGTGATGGACGCGGCCATGCTCAATCAGCTGCGCCAGAATCTCATTCGACGCAGTACACTCATCACCCCCAATCTGCCCGAGGCCTATGCGCTGACCGCCGCGCCGAGCCTCCGGGAGTGCGCCGCCCGCTTGCAGGCGTTCGGCGCCCGGTGGGTGTTGATCACGGGTGCGCATGACGACACCAGCCATGTGACCAACTGGCTGTTCGGCCCAGATGGCTTCGAGCAAAGCTGGGACTGGCCGCGCCTCAATGCCGAGTTCCACGGCTCTGGTTGCACCTTGGCAAGCGCCATCGCGGGCCGCCTCGCGCTCGGACTGGAGATGACCGAGGCCGTCGCGCAGGCCCAGACCTATACCTGGGAGAGTCTCGATCGCGCCTTGCGCACCGGGCGTTGTCAACTCACCCCCAATCGGCTGTACGCGCTCGCGTCATGACCAGGCTCGCTGGACTCTATTTGGTGACTCCCGATGCACCGACCGCCCCGGAGATTCTCGCTGGCCAGGTCGCGCAAGCGATCGCGGGCGGTGCCAGGATCCTGCAGTATCGTCACAAGGGGCGGGATCGGCAGCGACGCGAGGCGCAAGCCCGCGCCGTTCATGCGGTCTGTCGCGCCCAGGGTGCCTTGTTCATCGTCAATGACGATCCGCGGCTGGCGGCCTCGCTCGCCTCCGCTGGCGTGCATCTGGGTCGCGACGATGCCGATGTGGCGACGGCGCGGCGTCTCCTGGGCGACGCGGCCATCATCGGGGTCTCCTGCTATGACGATCTGGAGCGCGCGCGCGCGGCCGAGCACGCTGGCGCGAGCTATGTCGCCTTCGGCAGCTTCTTCGCTTCGGCCACCAAGCCCGGTGCCTGCCGCGCGGCGCCCGAGCTGCTGACTGCCGCGCGCCAGGCTCTAGGGATTCCGGTGGTTGCGATCGGCGGGATCACGCCAGACAATGGCGGGCGTTTGATCGCGGCCGGTGCCCACATGCTCGCGGTCGTTTCTGGCGTCTTCGCGCAGCCGGACCTGACCGCCGCGGCCCGTGCCTATGCCTCACTCTTTGCCGATGGAGACCCTCGATGAGCCGATCCCATGACCTCTTCCAAGCCGCGCAGCGCCATATCCCGGGCGGCGTCAACTCGCCGGTGCGGGCGTTTCGCGGGGTGGGCGGCGACCCCGTCTTCTTCGAGAGCGCCTCGGGGCCCTACGCCTTCGACGCCGACGGCAAGCGTTATGTCGATTATGTCGGCTCCTGGGGTCCTATGATCCTGGGCCACGCCCACCCGCAGGTGCTCGCGGCCGTGCAAGAGCGCATCCAGAAAGGGCTCTCGTTCGGCGCGCCCACCGAGCTGGAGACCCGGATGGCGGACAAGGTCTGCGAGCTGGTCCCGAGCATGGATCTGGTGCGCATGGTCAGCTCGGGTACCGAGGCGACCATGAGCGCGCTGCGCCTCGCGCGTGGCTACACTGGTCGCGACAAGGTGATCAAGTTCGAGGGGTGTTATCACGGTCATGTCGACTCGCTGCTGGTGAAGGCCGGCTCGGGCGCACTGACCCTCGGTGAGCCGAGCTCGCCGGGCGTGCCCGCGGCCCTGGCCGAGCTGACCATCACGCTCGCCTACAACGATCTGGAGCAGGTCCGTCAGACCTTCGCCGCGATGGGTGACGAGATCGCCTGCATCATCGTCGAGCCGGTCGCCGGCAACATGAACTGCATCCCTCCCGTGCCCGGTTTCCTGGAAGGGCTGCGCGAGCTCTGCGACCAATATGGCGCGGTGCTCATCTTCGATGAGGTCATGACCGGTTTCCGCGTCGCGCTCGGCGGCGCCCAGGCGCTCTATGGGGTCACCCCGGACCTGACCGCGCTCGGCAAGGTCATCGGCGGCGGGATGCCGGTCGGCGCCTTTGGTGGCAAGCGTGAGATCATGTCGCGGATCTCGCCGCTCGGTCCGGTCTACCAGGCCGGCACGCTCTCGGGCAACCCGATCGCCATGGCCGCCGGTCTCAAGACCCTGGAGCTGGTCAGCATCCCCGGCTTCTACGAGCGGCTGAGCGGCATGACCAGCGAGCTCCTCGCTGGCTTGCAGGCGCGCGCCGCCGCCGCCGGGATCCCCTTCAGCACCAACCAGGCTGGCGGCATGTTCGGACTCTTCTTCTCCGCCGAGCAGGTGACCAGCTACGCCCAGGCCACGTGCTGCAACCAGGATCATTTCAAGCACTTCTTCCACGCCATGCTGGAGCGCGGGGTCTATCTGGCCCCATCGGCCTTCGAGGCCGGCTTCGTCTCCATGGCCCATGGCGATGACGAGATCCAGGTCACGCTCGAGGCGGCCGAGCAGAGCTTCGCGCTCCTCGCCAGCTGACCTCGCCCGCTGGATCCGCGTCGCGTCGGCCCCGACGCCCCTCGTCGAGCGTCCGGGCCGACGCGATCGCGGGACCCTGACCCGAGTCTTCGCAGACTTGACATCGTGCGGACAGGAGACTCCAGACCTGAGAGGATTGGCGGCGCTTGCAAGCTTCCCATCCCTGGCCTGGATCCCGGTATCCCGGCCGGGATGCTGGCGGAGTGGTTGCTGCCGTGCGTCCTCATCATACCGGCCAATACGACAACAGCCGCGGCTGATATAGCCGGGACCGGCATTCCACCACCTCGAGGAGAAGCGTCATGACCTATCAAGCCGTCTATGATCGTTCGATGAAGGATCCTGAGTCATTCTGGGCCGAGGCCGCGCGGCTCATCGACTGGGATCGACCCTGGGACCAGGTCCTCGACGACTCGGCCGCACCACTCTATCGCTGGTTCGCGGGGGGGATGCTCAACACCTGTCACAACGCGGTCGACCGCCACGTGGCCGCCGGACGCGGCGATCAGCCGGCCATCATCCATGACAGCCCGGTGACCGGGAGCCGCACCACCATCACCTATGCCGAGCTGCAGGATCAGGTCGCGCGCTTTGCCGGTGCCTTGTTGGCGCTGGGTGTCACCAAAGGGGATCGTGTCATCGTCTACATGCCCATGGTCCCCGAGGCGGCGGTGGCCATGCTCGGTTGTGCGCGGATCGGCGCCATCCACTCGGTGGTCTTCGGCGGCTTCTCGGCGCGCGAGCTGGCGACCCGGATCGACGACGCCAAGCCCAAGGTCATGGTCGCCGGTTCCTGCGGGATCGAGCCCAATCGGGTCGTGCACTACAAGCCACTGCTCGACTCAGCCATCACGCTCGCCGAGCACCAGCCTGAGCACTGCATCATCCTGCAACGCGAGCAGGAGCCCGGCACCCTCGTCCCCGGTCGCGATCTCAATTGGAGCGAGGCGCTCGCCGCCGCCACGCCGGCCGCCTGTGTCCCGGTCGCGGCCACCGATCCGCTCTACATCCTCTATACCTCGGGCACCACCGGGCAGCCCAAGGGCGTGGTGCGGGACAACGGCGGACACGCGGTTGCGCTGGCCTGGAGCATGGCGAATGTCTATGACGTCAAGGCTGGCGAGGTCTTTTGGGCGGCCTCGGACGTCGGCTGGGTGGTTGGACACTCCTATATCGTCTATGCACCGCTCCTGGCCGGTTGCACCACCATCATCTACGAGGGCAAGCCGGTCGGCACGCCCGATGCGGGGGCCTTCTGGCGGGTGATCGCCGAGCATGGGGTCGCCGTGCTCTTCACCGCGCCCACCGCCTTCCGGGCCATCAAGCGCGAGGACCCGAGCGCCTCGCATTTGAGTCGCTACGATCTCGGCGGATTCAGGGCGCTCTTCCTGGCCGGCGAGCGGTGCGACCCGGATACGCTCCAATGGGCCGAGCGCATCCTCGGGGTTCCGGTCATCGACCATTGGTGGCAGACCGAGACCGGCTGGGCGATCGCCGCCAACTGTCTCGGCATCGAGCCGCTCCCGGTGAAGCCCGGCTCGCCGACCCGCGCGGTGCCCGGCTACGATGTCCAGGTCCTGGACGAGGAGGGTCTCGCGGTCGGGGCGGGCGACATCGGACGCATCATGATCCGTCTCCCCCTGCCCCCCGGCTGCCTGTCGACACTCTGGTGCAATGATGCCCGATTCATCCAATCCTATCTCTCCGCCCAACCGGGCTGGTATCTGACCGGTGATGCGGGCTATCTGGACGAGGACGGCTATCTCTTCGTCATGAGCCGCATCGACGACATCATCAATGTCGCCGGTCACCGGCTCTCCACCGGGGCCATGGAGGCGGTGCTGGCCGGGCATCCGGACGTGGCCGAGTGTGCTGTCATCGGTGCCGCCGACTCGCTCAAGGGGGAGCTGCCGCTGGGTCTGGTCGTGCTCAAATCAGGCGTGGCGCGTGACGAGTCGGGCCTCATCAAGGAGTTGGTCAATCTGGTGCGCGAGCAGATCGGCCCGGTCGCCGCCTTCAAGACGGTGGCGATCGTGCAGCGTCTGCCCAAGACCCGCTCCGGCAAGATCCTGCGCGGCACCATGAAGTCGATCGCCGACGGCAAGGACTATCGCATGCCGGCCACCATCGACGATCCGGCCATCCTGGATGAGATCGAGGCCGCGCTGGGCCGGATCGGCTATGCCAAGCATGACTGAGTGCCGACGCAGGGATCTGCACCGCGCCTGAGGGACCGGATCGCGCCCATGCCAGGACGACACGCATGCGTCAGTGCACGGGCCAATCACGCAAGATTGTCGACATCTTTGCTTGACAAGACCCTAAATATGGCTAAATTAGGGGTGTCAAATCTAAAAGTTGTCGACAATCTCAATGCAAAGCCAGATCACCGAGCTCGCGATCGAATCCTCGACCATCGCCGATCGCATCTTCGACCAGGTGCGTCAGGCGATCATCGTCGGTGAGATCCCGGCCGGGAGCAAGATCAGCGAGCCGGTGCTGGCTGCCCGCTACGGGATCAGTCGCGGCCCCTTGCGCGAGGCGATGCGCCGGCTGGAATCGAGCAAGCTGGTGGAGCGTCGCCCCAATCTGGGCGCCCGGGTCATTCGTCTCTCGGGCGCGCAGCTCCTGGAGATCTATCTGGTGCGTGAGGCCTTGGAAGGCATGGCCGCGCGGATCGCCGCCGAGCGGATGTCGGATGAGTCAGTGGCCGAGCTCCAAGCCCTGCTGGCACGCCACCGTGGCGAGGTCGCGCGCACCGATTGGCAGGCCTATTTCCAACAGGAAGGCGATCTCGACTTCCATTTCCGCATCGTCCAGGGCAGTGGCAACCGCCAGCTGATCGATCTACTCTGCGAGGATCTCTATCACCTCGTGCGCATGTATCGCTGCCAGTTCGGCATGAAGAGCGACCGTGCGGCCGAGGCGCTCAGGGAGCATGAGCGGGTCGTCGAGGCCATCGCCGAGCGCGATGGCGAGCTGGCCGAGTGGCTGATGCGTCGACATATCCGCGCCTCGCGACGCGCCATCGAGCGACGTCTGGCGGCCGCGACCGAGCCGCCCACGAGCGCACCGCGCCGTCTCGGCCCCCCTCCTTCATCATCCCAGCCCAGTCCGGAGATACACCCATGAGCGACAGATCGACACCCGGCGCCCGTCTCAGACAAGCCGTCCAGGAAGAGTGTCCATTGCAAGTGGTCGGCACCGTCAATGCCTATCACGCCATGATGGCCGAGCGCACCGGTTATCGCGCACTCTATCTCTCCGGCGGTGGGGTCGCCGCCTGCTCCTATGGCCTGCCCGATCTGGGGATGACCAGCCTCGACAATGTGCTGGAGGACGTGCGGCGTATCACCGCCGCGACCGATCTGCCACTCTTGGTCGACGCCGATACCGGTTGGGGCGGTGCCTTCAACATCGCCCGCACGGTCAAACAGATGAGCGGCGCGGGGGCGGCCGGTTGTCACATCGAGGATCAGGTCGCGGCCAAGCGCTGCGGTCATCGTCCTGGCAAGGCGATCGTCTCGAAGGAGGAGATGGTCGACCGCATCAAGGCGGCTGTCGATGCCCGCGTCGACGACTTCGTCATCATGGCCCGCACCGATGCCTTGGCCGTCGAGGGTCTGGACTCGGCCATCGAGCGTGCCATCGCCTGTGTCGAGGCCGGCGCGGACATGATCTTTCCGGAGGCCATGACCGAGCTGGCCCAGTACGAGCGATTCGTGGCGGCGGTTCAGGTCCCGGTGCTCGCCAACATCACCGAGTTCGGCGCAACCCCCTTCTTCACCACCGCGGAGCTGGGACAGGCCGGCGTGTCGCTGGTGCTCTATCCGCTCTCGGCCTTCCGCGCCATGAACCTGGCCGCGCTCAAGGTCTACGAGGCGATCCGCCGCGACGGCACCCAGGCCAATGTCATCGACAGCATGCAGACCCGCATGGAGCTCTATGATGTCCTCAGATACCACGATTTCGAGCGCAAGCTCGATGAGCTGTTCGCCCAAGGGTGAAAACGCCCAGTGGCGGGGTCTGCCGCGTCACCGGGGGCGGCGAGGGTTCCCAGGCCGGCCGACCGAGCTCGCCAGAGACACCGCGACCCTGATCATCGACCATCCTTAGCCATCCATGAGCGGTCGCGCCCGCGCCTCGTCGCGGGTCGGGCCGCGGGCCACTGATCGAGGAGAGAGCCATGACCGAGAGCCAAGAGAGTCAACTGCCCAAGCCGAAGAAATCCGTTGCGCTATCCGGCACCGCGGCGGGCAATACCGCCGTCTGCACGGTTGGGCGCACCGGCAATGACCTGCACTATCGGGGGTATGACATCCTGGATTTCGCCGACCAGGCCGAATTCGAGGAGATCGCCTACCTGCTCATCCACGAGCGTCTGCCCAACAGCGCCGAGCTCGCCGCCTACAAGCGCAAGCTGCGTGCACTGCGTGGCCTGCCGGCGGCGCTCAAGACCGCGCTCGAGCAGATCCCGCCCTCGGCCCATCCGATGGACGTGATGCGCACCGGGGTCTCGGTGCTCGGCACGCTCGAGCCCGAGAAGGACAGCATGCCGGTGGCCGCCGCGCGTGATCTCGGCGACCGTCTGATCGCCTGTCTCGGCTCCATGCTGCTCTATTGGTATCACTACGCGCACCACGGCAAGCGCATCGAGGTCGAGACCGACGACGACTCGATCGGCGGTCACTTCCTGCACCTCTTGCACGGACGCGCCCCCTCGGCCGACTGGGTGCGCGGCATGCACACCTCGCTCATCCTCTATGCCGAGCATGAATTCAACGCCTCGACCTTCACCGCCCGGGTGGTCGCCGGCACCAACTCGGATCTCTATTCGGCCGTCACCGGGGCGATCGGTGCCCTGCGCGGACCCAAGCACGGTGGGGCCAACGAGGCCGCCTGCGAGATCCAGATGCGCTATGCCAGTGCCGACGAGGCCGAGGCGGACATCCGCGAGCGGGTCGCCCGCAAGGAGATCATCATCGGCTTCGGCCATCCCGTCTACACCACCGGCGACCCGCGCAACGAGGTGATCAAGTCGGTCGCGCGGCGGCTCTCCGAGGGCAATGGTGACCCGCGCATGTTCGCGGTCGCCGAGCGGTTGGAGCAGGTGATGTGGGAGATCAAGCGGATGTTCCCCAACCTCGACTGGTTCTCGGCCGTCTCCTATGCCCAGATGGGTGTCCCGACCCCCTTGTTCACGCCCATCTTCGTGATCTCGCGCACCACCGGCTGGGTCGCTCACATCATCGAGCAGCGCATCGACGCCAAGATCATCCGGCCGAGCGCCAACTATGTCGGACCCGAGAATCTGCGCTGGGTCCCGATCGCCGAGCGCTGAGCGCCGGCGGGGGATGGCGGGTCCGCCGACCGCTGGAGCGCGGCCGGCGGACCCAGGTCACCCCCTGTCGCGACCGGACCTCGGGACACGGGCTTCTTGGCGTCGCCGACGACGTGACGTCTCCCATCAGACATCAGTGCATCACTCATGAACACCGCCCATCGCAAATCCCTTCCAGGCACCGCGCTAGATTATTTCGACGCCCGCGCAGCGGTCGATGCCATCGCGCCCGGCGCCTATGCCAAGCTGCCCTACACCTCGCGCGTGTTGGCCGAGAACCTGGTACGCCGCTGTGACCCGGCCACACTCGAGGCCGCGCTCCGACAGCTCATCGAGCGTCGCCAGGATCTGGACTTTCCCTGGTATCCGGCGCGGGTGGTCTGTCATGACATCCTGGGTCAAACCGCCCTGGTCGACCTCGCCGGGCTGCGCGATGCCATCGCCGAGCAAGGGGGCGATCCCGCGCTGGTGAACCCGGTGGTGCCCACCCAACTCATCGTCGACCACTCATTGGCGGTGGAGCACGCCGGTTTCGAGCCGGATGCCTTTGCGAAGAATCGCGCCATCGAGGACAGACGCAACGAGGACCGCTTCCATTTCATCGAGTGGACACGCACCGCCTTCAAGAACGTCGACGTCATCCCCGCCGGCAATGGCATCATGCACCAGATCAACCTGGAGAAGATGTCGCCGGTGATCCAGGCACGCGAGGGTCTGGCCTTCCCGGACACCTGTGTCGGCACCGACAGCCACACCCCCCATGTCGATGCACTGGGCGTGATCGCCATCGGTGTCGGCGGCCTGGAGGCCGAGACCGTGATGCTGGGACGTGCCTCCATGATGCGTCTGCCCGATCTGGTGGGGGTCAGGCTGAGCGGCCGGCGGCGGGCGGGTATCACTGCCACCGACATCGTCCTGGCCCTGACCGAGCGTCTGCGCCAGGAGCGGGTGGTGGGCGCCTATGTCGAATTCTTCGGCGAAGGGGCGGCCAGTCTCTCGATCGGCGACCGCGCGACCATCTCCAACATGTGCCCGGAGTACGGTGCCACCGCCGCGCTCTTCTATATCGACGCCCAGACCATCGAGTATCTGCGTCTGACCGGGCGCGAGCCCGAGCAGGTTGCCCTGGTCGAGACCTATGCCAAGACCACCGGACTCTGGGCCGATGACCTGGTCGCGGCCGAGTATCCGCGTGTGATCGAATTCGATCTTGCGAGCGTGGAGCGCAACCTGGCCGGTCCATCCAATCCGCACCGCCGTCTACCGACCGCGGCGCTCGCCGAGCGCGGTATCGCGGTGGGTCTGGAGGCCGCGCGGGCCGAGGAGCGAGCGGGTCTGCTGCCCGACGGCGCGGTGATCATCGCCGCCATCACCAGCTGCACCAATACCAGCAATCCGCGCAATGTCGTGGCCGCCGCACTGCTCGCCAAGAAGGCCAACGCGCTGGGTCTGGTGCGCAAGCCTTGGGTGAAGACCTCGTTCGCGCCCGGCTCCAGGGTCGCCCGGCTCTATCTGGAGGAGGCCGGACTGCTCGGCGAGCTCGAGCAGTTGGGCTTTGGCATCGTCGGCTATGCCTGCACCACCTGCAACGGCATGTCCGGTGCCCTGGACCCACGCATCCAGGAGGAGATCATCGCGCGCGATCTCTATGCCGTCGCGGTCCTCTCGGGCAACCGCAACTTCGACGGACGCATCCATCCCTACGCCAAGCAGGCCTTCCTGGCCTCGCCGCCGCTGGTGGTGGCCTATGCCATCGCCGGGACCATCCGCTTCGACATCGAGCGCGACGTGCTGGGTCATGACCAGGCGGGTCGGCCCATCAGGCTCGCCGACCTCTGGCCGAGCGACGCGGAGATCGACGCCATCGTCGCCGCCGCGGTCAAGCCCGAGCAGTTCAGGGAGGTCTATCTCCCCATGTTCGACCTGGGCGCGGTCGAGCCGGCCAAGAGCCCGCTCTATGACTGGCGTCCGCGCTCCACCTACATCCGCCGCCCACCCTATTGGGAGGGGGCGCTCGCCGGCGCGCGCGGGCTCCAGGGGATGCGCCCGCTGGCGGTGCTGGGCGACAACATCACCACCGACCATCTCTCGCCATCCAACGCCATCCTGCCGGACAGCGCGGCCGGCGAGTATCTGGCCCGGATGGGCCTGCCCGAGGAGGACTTCAACTCCTATGCCACCCACCGTGGCGATCATCTGACCGCGCAGCGGGCGACCTTCGCCAACCCCAAGCTCTTGAACGAGATGGTGCGTGATGCCGCGGGTCAGGTGCGGCAGGGCTCGCTGGCGCGGGTCGAGCCGGAGGGGCAGGTGATGCGCATGTGGGAGGCGATCGAGACCTACATGGGTCGCAAGCAGCCCTTGATCATCATCGCCGGGGCCGACTATGGTCAGGGCTCATCGCGCGACTGGGCGGCCAAGGGCGTGCGTCTGGCCGGGGTCGAGGCCATCGCGGCCGAGGGCTTCGAGCGCATCCATCGCACCAACCT
>RZZN01000244.1 GCA_009929855.1 Gammaproteobacteria bacterium | reverse complement strand
TGTTGGCACGGGGTCTGCATTGTCTATCGCAACTGACCTTCAAGCTGCGACACGAGAGCCTGCACCATGTTCAACCGTCACTCGATTCGTTCTTTCGCCGTCGCCGTGCTGGCAATCTCGGCGATGGGTCTCGGCGGCTACAGTGTCGGCGCGTCGGCGAGCACTGCCGAGACCGGGGCCTTCAAGTACGACACCGGCCGTCTGGCGGCGGTGGAGATCGCGCTGGCGGACAGCGCCGGTCAGCCGGCGTTGTTGAGCTTCTACAGCCAGGGTCCGAATGGCTTGCGGTTGCTGGAGAACAGTTTCACCGACGTGGGCGGGGACTACCGCGGCGTGCTGCGTCTGCCGGCGCATCTCAACCATGTGGTGCTGGTGTTGCGCACTGCCGATCGGCAGAAGACGCTCACGCTGTCCGTCTTCGAGGATGCGATCGTTTACGCTGAATAACCACCGACCGGCTTTCAGGAGAACCACACGATGTCGATGAAACACGGGCTTCCCGGATGGTCTGCTGCTGCGCTGGCGTTTGCGTTGAGCAGCGGTGTGGCCGGTGCGCAACCGGCTGCCGTCGGCGTGATCGCGTTCACGCCGGTGACGATTCCCGACAGCGGGGGCACGGCCCTCGAGCAGGCGGTGTTGACCTTGGGCGAGACCTCCTATGCGGTGACGTTCACGGGTTTGGGTGTGGGCGGCAGGAAGGGTGCGGCGGTGGCGGTGACCGGCGAGGTCTACGGGCTGCGTGATGTGCATGGGCTGGAGGGCGTCTACGTGACCGAGTTGGCCACGGCGCCGGCGACGCAGGTGAGCAGCGACGATCTGTGGCTCGACAGCACGCGCGGGGTGAGTGTGCTGCTGCACACCGACAGCGCCGTGGCCACCCTCGCGGCGGGGAGCGATACCGTGCTGGTGCAGTTTGGGTGGTCGGAATGACACGCGGCGCCGTGTCCGCTCGAGCGTGGCTCGGGTTGCGGGGCGTCGGGGTCTCTCTTCAACAGCTTGCGATCATGAGGAAGGTATCGATGAACCGGCTTCACCCCCTGCGGATGTCCGTGCTGGTGTTGGCGTTGGGCGTGGCGGCCAATGCCGGGGCGGCCGTGTCCTGGCAGTACCTCGACGGTTTCAACGCTCTCGGAGTCCCGAACAACTTGGTCGACATGCGTGCCAAGATTCCGTCCGGTCTGCTGAGCGAGATTCATGCGCGGCTGCCCGAAACCAAGGATATTCGCAAGACCGATCCGACGCTGATCACGGATGATCGGGGTGCGAACATCCATCTGCTCGAGGATGCCGAGATCAGCGTGGCGTTCGTTCACGAGGGGGCCGGTCACCGCAATGCCGTGGGGTTCTTCACTTACGATCCGGGCAATGTCCCGCGCTCGGCCGGGGAGGTGTCGACCACGCTCATGTTCCCGAACTTCTCGCTGCCGCCCGAGGGGGGCATGACGAGCGGGGACGGGGTGAAGTTGGGGACCTTCAAGGCCGGTACGGCGGTTGGTTTCACCATCGTGGCCAACGGGTGGAAGGGCCGCGGCGTGGATCCCGCTCATCCGCCGAGTGCCGTCTTTTACTCGCTCAAGGCGCTGAATCCGGAGAAGCCGACCGCCGCCGATCCGAATCTGAATGCGCACACGGTGCTGCTCTCCAAGCCGGAGGACGAGTTGTTGGTGTTGGGCTTCGAGGATCTGAACCGGGGCGGTGGGGATCACGACTTCAACGATGTGTTGATCGCCATCAAGGTGACCCCTTTCTCCGCGATCGATCGCGGTCAGGTGAAGTTGTTGAGCGTGGTCGCCGATACGGACAACGACGGGATCAGTGACGATCTGGATGCCTTTCCGACGGATGCGGCGCGGGCGGCGCGGCGTTTTTATCCGAATGCGACCGGCTTCGGGTCGTTGGCGTTCGAGGATCTGTGGCCGAAGAAGGGCGACTTCGACATGAACGATCTGGTGATGGCGTATCGGGTGATCGAGACCGTGAATGCCCGCAACGAGATCACGGATCTGAAGTTGATCTACGAGATCCGGGCGCGCGGGGCGGGCTCGGACAACGGGTTCGGCGTGCATTTTCCGGGGTTGAGCCGCGATTTGATCGATACGGCGAAGACCACTTTGAGCATTCG
>RZZN01000243.1 GCA_009929855.1 Gammaproteobacteria bacterium | reverse complement strand
GGGCGCATTTCACTTCTGGCGGTGCAATTTGCGGAAGGCCACTGAAGGTTGCACCACTGACGGCGGGATGAGGACCGGCAGGGATTTCCAGAGCCGTGGTTCGAGAAGGTGAAGGGCCTGGAGAGTAGCGGCTGGACGGAGGATGTCATTTCTTTATCTGGTCGTGCGGAAAGAGCTGATTCCAACGCCCATTGCGGTGGAGAGTTGCCAGGGCTAAGAATGCCTCATCACCCTCCAAGCTCCAGAACTGGCCGGTACGTTTGAAGCGGCATTGATACTGAGCGCAGGTCGACTCCATCGCTCCAGAGCCAAGCGGTTGGTCCAACGCCTTGGCGTTTTTGTAGTCCATGTGATCCTTGTGGGTATCGAGATATCCGAGCTCACGGTCCAGAGTCTCGCACTGTTTATCGGTCAAGCCGTCGAGGCTGGTTCGTATGTCTTGGAGTGTGTTGATCACATCCAATGCGCCGTCTTTGCGCCGTTTCAACCAATGCAAGAGAGGCTGAACCCACTGGCGCGCTTCCGGCGTTCCTTGCCCATAGAGGTCGTGTGCGACCTTCCAGAGGTGCTCGGATACATGCCAGAAGTCGACGCGGTGAACGGCATCTTTGAAACGATTCTCTGCTATGTTCCATATCCATGCAGCACCATCGGCAAGCACCAGCACCGATTCTGCCTGTGAGAGTCCGCGTTGAAGCGCCTCAGCATACAGTTGCTTCTCGAAAGACTCCAGACCCTGACGCGTGGCGACATATCCACGTTCGGTGATCACACTACGTCCAGAGGCTGTCTTGCCTCTCTGATCCAGCCGAAAAATTGTGCCCGCATACACCCAGTGCCAACGGGAGGGCTCCTCACCTTTCTTGCGCAGTTTCTCGCTTTCTCCCCAATAGTCCCGCTCCCGGATATTCCATGCATCGATCTCGATGACCAGAGTGAACGCGCCCTTGGGCGATTGCGTACGTTTGGCCAATTCGCAAACGCCCTCAAGTGTGTTGGTCAAGGCCACATCAGCTTCTCGCAGTCGCAGCGCCCGCTCGCCTTGTCGGCGTGCCTCACGATGCATGGTGGATTGGCCGATGTCCAGACCCGTCAGCCGCCGGATGTTCGCTTCGGCTTGCCCCGCCGGACTCTCCAGCACCATCAGCGCGCAGATTTCCTGCACGCGTGGAGAAGCGGGCGCGCGCTCCTGCAACCCCAGCACATTATCAGCCGGATAGAAGCGTTTCTGGCATTTGGGGCAAAACCCATAACTGCGTTTGAATGGCACTTGGCCGAACACAGAAGAGACTGTGCGCTGACGCTGATGTCGCTCCACATGCAATTCGCAACTACAGCGTGGACACAACAGGGCCTGGCGGTCCGCCAGTTTCTGCACCGCTTCCTCAAGAAGCGGGCGGCCCAGCTCTTTGAGTTCATGCTCAATGAGTTTCTCCAGTGCGCCCATATCACAGCCCGTCATAATCGCGCTTTCAAGTTTGGTCCGCACCCGTGCGACCCACTGATTTCCGTCCGGATGATGATTATCATCATTGGATTGTGCCCTATTTGCCTGTATCAAGCTTCAGTACCCTCATGTTGATCAATGTCATCTCTTCGACGATATCCTGTAGACGGTGGTAATTCCGCAAGTAATCCCGTGCTTGGCCTTCACGTCGCCTGCCCAGGTAGATAAGATGAGTCTTTCCCTTCACGTTCACCGAGAAGTATGGCTGCTTGTTCCTTGTTCCGATGACCACCACGCTGCCTCTCATGATAGGCCCCAGCTCGTTCAGATTCTTGTTGAGCTCCTCCAATCGCCCCTTCAGTGCGACGGCCTCGAATTCCATTTTCTTTTGCTTCTGCATAACGTTTTCCTTTATTTCCCCAAGGCTATGCTATATAGCATAGCCTTGTCAACAAAAAAACATCAAAAAGTTCTGCGGGGATATTCTGCTGAGTAATCGCTATGCCACCCCATAAGGGACGGGACGCGTCCTTCAGAACCAAAGCTCGGGGGAGCCGAAAGCGTACGCCCAATCGCGGTTCTACTCGCAAACCAGAACATGCCCTCTCAAATGACCAGCCTGCTCAACTGCATCAATGATTCTCCGACCAAGCTGCCGCCAGAAGTGAGATGCGCCC
>RZZN01000242.1 GCA_009929855.1 Gammaproteobacteria bacterium | reverse complement strand
CGAAGAACTGCTTCGCGAGGCGAATCTGGTTTTCGGGCACTATAACCTGGAATACGAGCTTGGCTTGTTCACCAAGACCAACAACACGGAGTAACCATGTAGATCGCATCGACAGCATCGCCTTGCGCGAAAAGGCGCTCACCTTTTCGGACGACGCGCTGTCGCGCCGGGTTTGGCAGTGCAGCGGTCAAGAAATCGGGCAACGCATGGATGAGGTCACTCATAGCACCCGATCATACCCGAGCGGCATGTGGGTGTGGGGATGCCCGTGCTTTACCCGCCTGTCATCGACATGAATCGGATGACTTTCTCCGGGCGCTCGTTGAATTCGTGACGCTCGGGTTTCAGGGCGATGGCCTGTCTCAGGTGGTCGAGCAAGGCGTCGTCACTGATCCCGTCGCGCAGGATCGGTCGCAGCGCGCAGCACCTTGTCGAGATCGCCTCCGGTCACCTGCTTGAAGACCTCGGGGCGCAGGCTGTCGAGGCTGACATTGAGCCTGCGCACGCCGGCACGATAGAGCGGCTCGGCGAGCGACTCCATGCGGGTGCAGTTGCTCGAGATGGAGAGATCATCGAGGCCGGGCAGGGCGGATAAGCCGGCGGCCAGCTCGGGCAGGTTGCGCCGCACCAGCGGCTCGCCGCCGGTGATGCGCACACGGCTGATCCCCAACGCGGTGAAGGCACCGACGACGCGGGTGATTTCCTCGAACGTGAGCCAGTGCTCGGGCTCCTCGAACCCCGTGAAGCCTTTCGGCAGGCAATAGCCGCAGCGCAGGTCGCAGCGGTCGGTGACGGACAGGCGCAGGTACGCGATGCGTCGGCCAAAGGGGTCGGTGAGGGTTTGAGCGTTCATGCGAACATCCGTTGAGAATTTAAGGGTCGTGTCGGGTGCCTGAATCAAGGGCGGACATCTTCCGAGCCAACTCTTCGCAAGCAAGAACCGCGTCATATCCGGAGCGGCTGCGCCTGGCGTGTCCGCATCAATCCGGGAAAGGTCGACAGCCCCTCATGTTCCATCGGGGTAACATCCTTGCCGGGGTATGTTTCCGGACAGTAACCATCCGGAGTCGTGCGAAGGGCGGTGTCCAGTACACGGCGTCGGCGTCGATTCAGCGCCAGAAGGACCGTCGGTGCCCATGAGCAGCTCGTGGGTTCCGCTGCTCCGGGCGTCTCCGCAATCCATGAAGGCGGCTCAGCTGCCGTCGCACAGTCCGAGCGAGGGGGTTTCGCCTCGGCGCTGGTCCGATCCGGGCGGATCCGACGATTCCGGCAACTGCCCATCGCCGTTCGGGGGTTCCGCCTCTCGGAGACCGAGACCGACATCGTCACCCGGACGCGGCGGATCGCGGGTCTCGGTCTCGGCGTCGAGCGTTCCCGGACCTGTCGATTCACTGAACGCAAGGACCGGGATCAGACTCCAGATCAGGACGAACGTCGCCGCCGTGAGCTTGATCGGGACCATAGCTGCTGTCGCTCCGGTTGTTGATATCGAGATAATGACTTCATGTGCCGGGCTCGCGCGGGCTCCGATACGTCGCCGAGGATCGACGCGACCACCGCCGCAGGACCCAGGCAACGGGCAGCAAAGCAAGCACTGCCGCCCACCCATACTCCATGATGGCCCGAGCCGGATCCGCCGGTTGGGTGCGGGCGAGGTGCACACGGATTCGTCCTGCGTCCTCCGGCGGAATCCGGGCGCCATTGAGCCAGCGCATGCGCGCGATCGTCAGCGTCCAGCCGAGCCCCGTGTGTCGAGCGCTCTGGAGCCTCTCCGGCGCGTGGCAGGCACCGCAGTAGGTCTGCGTCAGCACCTCGCCTTGCGGTCGGCTCGCGGCCTCTGCGTCGCGCTGCATTCGACGGCGCGTCTCCTCCTCGGCACGCTCGCGCGCCAGCGTCTCGGCGCGCTCGGCCTCGCGTTGCCGTTCTGCATCGATCAACGCCTGGACCCGTGCTCGCTCCGTCGGGTCCGGAATGGCACTACCCCCGAGATAGTCCTCGCCGGACAGCTCGGCGCGCAGCCCGGTGCTGGTCAGGCACGCGACGAGGAGGATCGGCAGCATCCGTGGCCACATGGTCCCGGAGCGCGCTCGATGGGGATCCGTGCTCTTCGGCGCTCAACCAAGCGACGCCATC
>RZZN01000241.1 GCA_009929855.1 Gammaproteobacteria bacterium | reverse complement strand
GGTCTCAAAACTCTTCTCATCACTCATGCCCATGTTCCCATCTTCATCCATCCATCTGGTGCGGTAGTAGTAGCGTGTTCCTGCACTAAGACTGGAAAGCTCTATGCTATGCTCTGTGGATTGCTCGGATTTGGAAGGTTCTTCATCGTAGTATTCTTTGGACTTTTTTCCGTACTGAACACGAGAGTCACTCTTTCTAGCAGTTACCCACTCTATGGTAGCTCTCCTGGTGGTGATGTCTTCTACATTCGGACCGGAGAGGAGACTGGCTGAGTCGGTAAACTTTCCATCAGGATAGAGGGAGACGGAAGAAGAGAAGGCTCCACAGTTGTTAGCACTGTCACAGGCCTTTACTTTGTAGAAGTAGGTTGTTTGTTCAAGTTCAGTGTCTACATGAGAGATGCCTGAGGAAGTAGCAACCTGAGTATAGTTGGTACCGTCTTTACTTCTGTAGATGTGATAGGCATCAACTCCTGCTCCTTTGTTTTCAGGGGCTTCCCATGAGAGGGCGAGTTTCCATGATTCGGTAACCTTTACCGATACATCAGCTATGTCTATGCCCTGAGGGATACCAGGAGCGGTTCCTGAGTAGGTGAAGGTAACAGAAGCTCTGGTATCATAGTTAGTATTTCCTGCTTCATCTCTGGCAACAAGGTAGAGAGTATTGTCTCCTGGTTGAGTAGCAAAGGCATCAGTATTGAGAGTGGTTGCTCCTCTTCCCGTATAGGTACAGGTAATGGGATTGGGAAGGGTGTTAATGCTATAGCAATAGGTGATGTTTCCTTCTTGTCCTGTGAAGTATTCAGGAGGATTCCAAGAGAAAGCGTAGGCATTGGTGGTATTGTCTTGGGGAGTAACACTAAGGTTCTGAGGAGTGGAAGGTGCTATGGTATTAATTTTAGAAAAGCCTACCAGAGATTCTTGAGAGATGTTTCCTACACTATCGAAGGTTCTGAAGAAGATATTATTGGATCCTTCTTGGAGGAGGGGGTAGTCGAAGGTTTCGTTCATAGTATATTCTCCATCATTAGTCAAAAGGTCGGTGTGGTCTTGGGTGCCTGTGTGAGAATCTCCATACCAAGTACCATTCTCTCCTATCTTGTATTGGAAGCCTGCGATCTGAGAGTGTTCATCTCTGGCTTGACTAGGACCAGTTACAGGCCAGGTGATGGTAAAGTCTTTGGAAGAGATAAAGTCTGTGGGAAGAGAGAGATAGCCAGGATTGGTAGGAGGAGTGTTATCAAAAAGAAAGGAGAATGAAGCAGAAGGACCATCATAGATATTCCCTCCTTTGTCTATAGCTTTGATATTGAGGTAGTACGGGTCTTGGGAACTTGTAAGCCAAGGAGTATTTCTGAAACTTTCTGTAGCAAAGTCTATAGTATCTGTAAGGATGAGGAAGGGACAACCCAGTTCTCCTGATCCTTGTCCTAGTATACCTTTGGATGTTTCAGGATCAGCGTCAGCGTCTTCTCCAAGATAGAGGCAGTAGCCTTTGATGCCTGCTTCACTGTCTATGCCTGATTGCCAGGAGAAGAAAGGGATGTCTGTTTTGGTAGGAGATCCCAGGGGGATATCATTTCCTCCCTGTTGGTGTTTCATACTGATATCTGAAGCATTCATCTCAGGAGGAGTGGAGTCTTTTACATAGGTAAGGGAGAAGGTATGAAGTTCAGGTATGGTTTGGGTGTCTCCTGTTACAAATTCCACCTGTACTTGGGAAAAGATATGTTTGGGTATGAGGAGGGAATCAAACTGTGCTTTGGTAACTTCAAAGGTAGATCCTAAAGTTACCTCTCCAAGGAGGATGTAGGGTGTTTGGTGGAGTTCTTCTTGGGTGGGAGCTGTTTTTATGAAAAAGCGAAGAAAAGAGTCAGGAGAGACATTGTCTATTTCTGCTTTAAAGGCTATGGAGTCTTCAAGTCCGTCTCCCCATGCTCCCACATAAATAAGGGGGAGATTGTCAGGAGAGGTTTCAAAAGAGCTTGTGGGAGAGACGAAGGATTGTTCTTCTCCAAGGGTGTGAGGGAAGGAGGAGGAGAGCCCTATTTTTTTACTAATAAATTGTTCTACCTTTCCTATGCTTAGAGTTGTTTTCCCTCGTACTATCATTTGATAGATATTTCCATTGAAGAACAAA
>RZZN01000240.1 GCA_009929855.1 Gammaproteobacteria bacterium | reverse complement strand
CGCCAACAGGATGAACCGACTGGCCGCCGCATGCACGCCCTGCCACAGGCTCCGCCGCGCACCCGTCCTCCCTCGGGGCGAGGACGCCCCGACTCCCCTCAGAGTCCCGACCCCCCTCAGAGTCCCGACTCCCCTCAGGGTCCCGACTCCCCTCAGGGTCCCGCCCCCCTCAGAGTCTCGACTCCCCTCAGAGTCTCGACTCCCCTCAGAGTCCCGACTCCCCTCAGAGCGGTTGTCGCGGCGCGAACGGATCGGCTCCCACCGGGTCGCGTCGCCAGATCAGGATTCGATACTGGCCCTCGGTGCCGGTCGTGTCCCAGTCATAGCCCAGACGGCGCAGTAGGTCGTAGAGCGGAAAGGGTTGACGTCTGTGCAGGACACAGAGACGCTCATCTCCGGGCAACTCGGCAATGGCATCCAAGACCTGCTCGAAGGGCTCGGGTGGCGGCAGATCACGAACGTCCAGCAGATGATTCATGATTCAGACCACCGTCAAGCGATCCAGGATGCCATTCGAATCGCCGAGGCTCACGTCGGCCATCGGATAGAGGATCCCCTCTTCCTTCATGTTGTGTTGTTGAACGAGCAGATGCAGCGTCTCGATGACACCCAGGCCAGAGGCACGGTCGCGCGCTTCAATCGCCAGCCTCAGCTCATCGAGCAGCGCGCGCATCTGCTGGTGCTCCATGGTCATGACGCGTGTCGGCCCCATGGCAACCGGGTTGGCGTCGATCAGCTCGGGAAAGAGAACCTCTTCCTCCAGATCGAAATGGCCGAGCAAGGCGGCACTGAAGGCGGGGCCCGATTCAGCGAGCCCAGCCCAATTCGATCGACTGAAATCTTGCTCGCATACGGCGAGCAATTGGTCGCAACGACGATGGTCGTGCGTCATCAACTGGGCGATGGAGTCTGACATGGGCGATCTCCTGTGGGGCGGGTGAGCCTGATGGTGCCGTGCCCGGCCCCGCCCCGCCTTGATCTATGTCAGATCACTCAAAAGGCGATCTCGCTCGCACCCTTGCCGACACCAGAGTGTGCGCACGGGCCGCCGCGACCGGAACGCATCCCAGCCCTTTCGAAGACCGCGCGCTGATCCTCGCTGAGAATCCCAGCGATCCCCGCTCTGATCTCGTCCCTGCTCATGTCCGGATCGGCGTGCTTGGCCTCCAGAACCGAGCGGACCTGCTCGATCTGCTCCGCGTTGAGATCCAGACGCCTGGCGAGCCGCTCGAGATGAGCCTCCATCCGGGCCGCGCGCCGCTCATCGATCCGATCGAGCTGCTCGGGCGTCAAGATGGCCTGGATGCGCGCCTGGGTCTCTTGGCGTTGTTGCTCGGCTTGGGCACGCTGTGCCTCGAGGATGGTGCGGATCTCATCGCTCTGCTCCGGGCTGAGCTCGAGCCGCTCGGTCATCCGCTCGATGCGCTGATCCAGACCGGCGGCAGATGGACCACTACAGGCACTGTTCCAGCCATGGCTAGAGAAGGAGGACGGCCAAGCGTATGGGGCATGAGATGGACCACCACAGGCACCATCCCAGCCATGAGGCTTGGCCAGCAGCGGGGTGACGGCAATGAGCGCGGCGATGGCGAGCGCGCCGGAAAGGACATGAGTGGATTGGCGTGTGTTCATGATCGCTGACCTCGGATTGTTTGGCTCACGCCCCCGGACCATCCGGAGACGCTGTCGGGGTTGTCATCCGACATGCCCACAGGCTAGAGGAGACCAGTGCATCCTTGGTGCATGGATTGCGCAAGCATAGTGAAAGTCCGCTAAGCCCCCCAAAGGAGCGGGGGCGTCCTCGCCCCCAAGGGAGTCGGGGCGTCCTCGCCCCGAGGAAGGACCAGTACCAACCGCCACTCGGGGCCAAAGGCCCCGACTCCCCTGACTCGGGGCGTTCCGCCCCCTAAGGGAGCGGGGGCGTCCTCGCCCCCAAGGGAGACGGGGCGTCCTCGCCCCGAGGAAGGACCAGTACCAACCGCCACTCGGGGCCAAAGGCCCCGACTCCCCTGACTCGGGGCGTTCCGCTCCCAAGGGAGCGGGGGCGTCCTCGTCCCCAAGGGAGCCGGGGCGTCCTCGCCCCGAGGAAGGACCAGTACCAACCGCCACTCGGGGCCAAAGGCCCCGACTCCCCTGACTCGGGGCGTTCCGCCCCC
>RZZN01000100.1 GCA_009929855.1 Gammaproteobacteria bacterium | reverse complement strand
GGCCAACGCCTGTTCCCTTGGCTGCGCACCGATCTGTCGGTGGGCTATCGCTTCGGGATCGACTACGCGGGCAATGCCAACTTTCTCTCGGTCGGCTCCCATCAACCGGTCTCGGCTGAGCTCGAGTCCTGGAACGGTATGGCCAATGTCTTTCTTGATCTCGCGCCACTCAGCGGGATCGACCTGGGCCGCTTTCAGCCCTACATCGGGGCCGGCGTCGGCGTGGCGCGCAACAGCCTCGGCGAGATGACCTATCGCTTCCCGGACAATCCCAAGAGACACAAGATCAGCGTCACGCCCGACGGCGATCGGACCAACGTTGCCTATCGGCTCGCCATCGGCACCGGGTATGCCTTGACCGAGACCATCGCACTCGACCTCTCGGCCTATTACATCGATCTCGGCAAGGTCGGCACGGACGCCGGCCGCATGGCGATGAACACGATTCCAGCCGGCATCCCGATCGACGAGACCGAGGCCGACTTACGCGCGTTCGGGTTCAGCATCGGCCTGCGTTATGACTTCTGAACGGACAGTGCGCGCTCATTGCCCTGGTGCGGGAGAATTGGAATGAGTGTGACCCCCATGCCGACGCTGCTCGAGATGCGCGGGATCAGCAAGGCGTTTCCAGGCGTCATGGCACTGGACCAGGTCACCATGCAGGTCAAGGAAAGTGAGATCCACGCCATCTGTGGCGAGAATGGTGCCGGCAAGTCGACCCTCATGAAGGTGCTGTCCGGGGTCTATCCGCATGGGACCTACACGGGCGAGATCCTGCTGCGTGACCAGCCTGTGGCCTTCAAGGACATTCGCGCCAGCGAGGCGGCGGGCATCGCCATCATCCATCAGGAGCTGGCACTCATCCCCGAGCTGTCGATCACCGAGAACCTCTTCCTCGGCCACGAGGTCGCCACGGCTGGCATCATCGATTGGGCACAAGCCCGGATCCGGGCCAAGGCCTTGCTTGACCAAGTCGGACTGCGCGCGGACCCGGACACCGCCATCAAGCACATCGGGGTGGGCCAACAGCAGCTCGTCGAGATTGCCAAGGCACTGGGCAAGGCGGCGCGTCTGCTGATCCTCGACGAGCCCACGGCGGCACTCAACGCGGATGACTCCGCTCACCTGCTGAGTCTGCTGCGTGGACTGCGTGATCAAGGCATGACCTGCATCCTGATCAGCCACAAGCTGAACGAGGTCCTGGCCATCGCCGATGCCGTCACCATCCTCCGTGATGGACAGTCGATCGAGACCCTGCGTCTGACCGGGGCCGACGCCCAGCCCGTGGACGAGGACCGTCTCATCCGCGCGATGGTGGGGCGCTCCTTGGGCGCGCGTTTCCCCGAGCGCACACCCCGCATCGGCGAACCCTTCTTCGAGGTGCGCGACTGGACGGTGCGCCACCCCCAGGTCCCCGAGCGTCTGGTCTGCAAGGCCATCAGCTTCTGCGTGCGCCGTGGCGAGATCCTGGGTTTCGCCGGCCTCATGGGCGCGGGCCGCACCGAGTTGGCCCGCTCAGTATTCGGGCGCTCCTACGGCGTCTACGAGCGCGGACGCATCTTCATGCATGGGCGCGAGCTTCGGCTGACCAGTGTCGCCGAGGCCATTCGTCAACGCATCGCCTATGTCACCGAGGACCGCAAGACACTGGGCCTGAACCTGTTGGACGAGATCAAGACCACCGTCGTCGCGGCCGACCTGCGGCGGGTCAGCCGGCATGGTGTGCTCGACCGCCACCGGGAGATCGCGGTGGCCGAGTCGTACCGTCAGTCACTGCGGATCAAGGCGCCCAACGTCAGCACCGGTGTCGCCACGCTCTCCGGCGGCAATCAGCAGAAGGTGGTTCTCGCCAAGTGGTTGTTCACCGAGCCCGATCTGCTGATCCTCGATGAGCCGACCCGTGGCATCGATGTCGGTGCCAAGTACGAGCTCTACACGCTCATCCAGGCGCTGGCAGCGGCGGGCAAGGGGATCATCCTGATCTCCTCCGAGCTGCCCGAGCTTCTCGGCCTCGCGGATCGCATCCATACACTGTGCGAAGGCGCCCTCACCGGTGTCCTCGAGCGCAGCCAGGCCACCCAGGAGCGCTTGATGCGGCTGATGACCCTCGGCGGCTCCAGCACGGACCCCGGCGATGCGATCTCTCGCTCAAGCCCAGCGGCCGCTTGACCACACGCCCCCACCTGAGGGACCCGCCATGCACGACCTCAAGACCCTGTTCGGTGTTGACCCACGCCAGTTCGGCATGGTCTTCGCCCTCGTGGCCCTGGTGGTCTTCTTCCAGATCCAGACCGACGGGCTGGTGCTGACCTCGGCCAACCTGATGAACCTGCTCAACGGCAACGCCTATATCCTGGTGCTCGCCATCGGCATGGTGCTGGTCATCATCGCCGGACACATCGACCTCTCGGTGGGCTCGGTGGCCGCCTTTGCCGGGATCGTCCTGGCGCTGGCCATCCACGATTGGGGTCTGGCGCCCTGGGCCGCGGTGCTGCTGTGCCTGGGTGTCGGCGCACTCATCGGCGCCTGGCAAGGGTTCTGGGTGGCCTATGTCGGCATCCCTGCCTTCGTCGTCACACTGGCCGGCATGATGCTGTTTCGCGGTGCCAATCAGGCCCTCGGTCACTCCAACACCATCCCGGTGCCGAGCGCGATCCAGTATCTGGGCGGGGGCTATCTGCCCTCGTTTCCCTCCGACACGGGCCTGAACGATCCGACCCTGGCCTTGGGCGCGGTCGCCATCCTCTGGTTGGTGCTGGGGACCTGGCGCGCCCAGCGGCGGACCCTGCGACTTGGCGGCGAGATCCCGCCACTGAGCGCCACCCTCGCCCGGCTCACGGTGCTGAGCGCACTGATCGCCTGGCTGACCTACCAGTTCGCCAGCGGCCGGCCGGGGACCTCCTTCCCGGTGCCGGGACTGATCCTGCTCGGCCTGGTGATCCTCTACAGCTTCATCGCCGGGCGCACCATTCTCGGGCGCCATCTCTATGCCGTGGGCGGCAACATCCAGGCGGCGCGGCTCTCGGGGGTCGATACCCGCCGGGTCACCTTCCTGGTGATGATGAACATGTCCATGCTCGCCGCCCTGGCGGGGCTCATGTTCGTTGGGCGCGCCACCGCCTCGGGCCCGTTCGACGGCGTCAGTTGGGAGCTCGATGCCATCTCGGCGGTCTTCATCGGCGGTGCGGCGGTCTCCGGCGGGGTGGGCACCGTGATCGGCTCGGTGATCGGCGGCCTGGTGATGGCAGTGCTCAACAACGGGCTCCAGCTCATGGGTGTCGGCGCCGATCTGACTCAGATCATCAAAGGCCTGGTGCTGCTGCTCGCGGTGGCCTTCGATGTCTACAACAAGACCCAGGGGCGGCCCTCCATTCTCGGTCTACTGTTGCGTCAGAGGCCGAGCCAGACCGCTGTCAGCACTGGAAGCGACACCGGCGCGGGCCCCAAGGCCGACACTGAGACCGACCGGGCGAGCGCCGGCCGGGTGCTCGAGCCTCCCCGGCTGACGATGGGGCGTCCATTCACCGGCAGGCGGCTCGGTGCTCCACTCGCCCTGCTGATGCTCGTGCTGGTGGGGGGTGGCGCGGCGATGCTGCTCGATCGCGCCCAGGTCAATGACACTGAAGGCCTCACGGATGGCCGAAACGGGCTGGCGGCGGGGTTCCCGCCGGGCAGCCTGATCGGTGTCGCGCTCCCCCAGAAGACATCGGAGAACTGGGTGTTGGCCGAGCGGCTGTTCCAGGATGGTCTGTCGGCAGCGGGCTTCAGATTCGATGTCCAGTTCGCCAATGGCGGGGTGCCGGAACAGCAGAACCAGATCCAGACCATGGTCACCAAGGGGGCGCGGGTCCTCATCGTCGGTGCCATCGACGGCTCCCAGCTCGGCGGCCAGCTCGCTGAGGCCGCGGCGTCCGGCGCGACGGTCATCGCTTACGACCGGCTGTTGACCAATACCGCGGCGGTGGACTATTACGTCGCTTACGACAACTTCAAGGTCGGCGTGCTCCAGGGTCGCGCCCTGTTGGACGGCTTGCAGCAACGCCGGGGACCGCCGCCCTGGAACATCGAGCTCCTTGCCGGCTCACCGGATGATGCCAACAGCCAGGTCTTCTTCGAGGGCGCCATGAGCGTGCTCCGACCCCGGATCGCTGATGGCACCCTGGTGGTCAGGTCGGGACAGTTGAGCTTCGCCCAGGCCGCCACTCAGGGCTGGAAGGCCGAGAACGCCCAGCGGCGCATGGATACACTGCTCGCCGGCACCTACCCCAAGCTCGACTTGGATGGCGTCTTGTCGCCCAACGATACACTGGCCCGGGCCGTCCTCACCGCTGTGCGCGCCGCTGGTAAGCCACTGCCGGTGGTCACCGGGCAGGACTCTGAGATCGAATCGGTCAAGTCGATCCTGCGTGGCGAGCAATACTCCACCATCGACAAGGACACCACCGCACTCGTCCAGCACGCCATCGGCATGGTGCTGGACCTGCAGCAGGGCAAGGCCCCGGCCATCAACGACGCAGAGAGTTACGACAACGGGGTCAAGGTCGTGCCGGCCAACCTGCTGGAGCCGCGGATCGTGACCCAGGCCAACATCCACGAGGCCTATGCCAATGACCCAGTCATCCGGAAGATCCTAAACCCATGAGCCACATCAAACGTGTCGATCATGCGCCTGCCGACCCCTGCTGCTCGCGCCGCCGCGGACCCGCGCGCACACTTGCTCTGCCGCTCGCGCTGCTGCTCATCACGCCGCTGCTCATCGCCCCGCTGGCATCCGCCGCCAGCGACTTCACGAGCGCGGATCATCTGACCGGCAACTGGGGCGGCGCCCGCGATGCCTTGTACGCCCAGGGCATCGACCTGCGGCTCAACTACACCGCCGAGCCCCTGGTCAACGTCTCAGGTGGCGAGATCCAGGGCGGCACCTATGCCCATAACATCGGACTCGACTTGGGACTCGATCTCGACACGCTGCTGGGGCTGCCCCAGACCCGCCTGCTGATCAAGCTCTCCAAGCGCGACGGCGCCAGCGTCTCCGAGCGTTTCATCGCGCCATCCGAGGGCGGCAACACCTTCACCGCCCAAGAGCTGGTCGGCACCGAGAATTTCAAGGTGGTCAATGTCCAGCTCAATACACGGCTGCTCGATGATCGCCTCGACCTGGCCTATGGACGCCTGGTCGCCAACGACGATTTCCTCAACTCACCGCTCTACTGTCAGTTCGTCAACAACGCCTTCTGTGGCAGCCCCAAGGCGGTCTTCCTGCACAATCCATTCACCTTCACCGCCTATCCCGTCGCCACCTGGGGCGCCCGGTTGCGCTACGATACACCGGGGCGCGACTGGACCCTTCAGGCCGCCCTGTACGACGGTGACCCCGAGTTGAAGGAGGGCAAGGCTCAGATCACCAGCCAGAACGCCCATGGCACGGACTGGGGTCTTGGTGACAACGGTGTCACGCTGGCCGGCGAGCTCCACTACCACCGCCACCGCGACAGCAACGCGGGCCTGCCTGGCGTCTACAAATTGGGCGGTTACTATCTGACCGGTGACTATGATGACCTGTCCGACCCACTTGGCGGGCAGGTCCAGGGCAATGGCATGCTCTGGCTCCTCGCTGAGCAGATGGTGTCCCGCGCGTCCCCGAGCAGCCACCGCCACCTGACGGCCTTCGGCTCACTGGTCTTCAGCCTGACGGACGAGGCAAACCAAATGACTCACTATGTCAACGCCGGACTGGTCTATCAGGGTCTCTTCAACGCCCGCCCCCGGGATACCAGCGGCCTTGGCATCACCGCCGGCTGGTACGGCAGTCCCTATAATGATGGCCGCGAGGCGGCCGGTCTCGCTGAAAAGGACTACGAGGCGGTCGTCGAGCTCAATCACCGCTTCGTTCTCGGCCGGGGGCTCGCCATCCAGCCCGACCTCCAGTACATCATCCGCCCCGGCGGCACCGGGTCGATCGACGATGCGCTTGTGATCGGCGCCAAGGTCAGCGTCGATTTCTAAGCCGAAGCGCCACCGACAGCCATTCTCATCAGGCTGATCACTGACTGACAGACCGCGCGAAGATGCGAGTGGATGCCCCTTTTCGGCGAGCCTTGGTCATCGGTTGGTCCAGCGGCTGGAGATCCCCAGCTGTCTTGGTCGGCCAACGCCATTTCCACGACGTCGTAAGCGCGGAGCTGCGCTTGTTCGGTGAACAACGGGCTCAAGTCGATGCCAAGGCCGTTGACACCGTGATCGCGTGCCCAAGTGCACAGCATCTCACCCGAACCGCTGCCGAGGTCCAGCACTCGGGTCCCCGTCTCCAAACGCAGCGCCGCGCCGAGCGTGGCGAGCTTTTCGGGGGTGAAGGGGTTATGGATGCGGTGAGCATTTTCGGTGATGTTGAAGAGGCGTGGAATGTCCAATGCAGACCATCTCTGCTCTGGCGTGAATAGCGTCCGTGATGGCCAAACGATTCAATCGCTGGCTTCCGGGAAACTGTCAGGTGGCAGTCCGGCGGGATCGGCTTGTGAAACCACCTCAGAATGCTGATCGGATAGACTCGACCTACCTGTCTCTCGCTTTCTGGCGAATGGAAAATCTATGCAAATCATTATCGGCATGGGCCTATTCATGTCTTTGCCCGAGTGCGTGCCGGGATGGAGCAGTTGGCCGGGGGCCTGGGCGTAGCGCACAGGCGCGATGCTCGGCTAGCGCGAGCCGGTTGACTCGTACTGCTCCAGCAGGGTCCGCAGGGCCTCTTCCTTGCTTGCGAGGAAGTGGTCGCGACCGAGCTCGTCGACCAGTCCGGTGCGCTCGAAGACCGCCATGATCTGGTGCTTCACGCCACTGAAATAGAGCTCGACACCGGCATCGCTGAGCTGCTTGATGACTTCTCGAACCTTTTCCTCGCCCGAGGCATCGATCTCATTGATGCTGCTGCCGATGACCAGGATCACCTTCGATTGCGGGAACTCGGCCGTCGCCTCGAGCACGATGTCCTCGAAATAAGCCACGGTCGAGAAGACGAGCGAGCCATCGAAACGGATCGGAACCACGCTCTGGCTGATCGGCTCGAGCCCATGGGACTTGATGCCGCCGAGTGTCCCGTCCGGCTTGCGTGACACGATCTCGGCACGTGGGCGCATGCTCTTGACGAGATAGATCACCACCGTCAGGACGATACCGAGCAGCATGCCGTTGGCGATCGCTGGCGCCATCGCCAGGGTGGCCAGGAAGGTGATGACGCCGACGATCGCGCCCGCGCGGTCGAACTTCCAGGCGTGCACGATGGGTGCGATGCGGATGAGTCCGAAGACGGCCATCATGACGATGACCGCGAGCACCGACTGCGGTAGATGGTAGAGATAGGGCGTGAGCCAAAGGAGGACGAGCATGACCCCCAGGGCGCTGATGATCGCGAAGAGTCCGGTCTTGGCACCCGTCTTGGCCGCGACCGCCGAGCGTGAGAAGGATCCGCTGACCGTGAATGAGCTGAAGAAGCTCCCGACGATGTTGGCGAGCCCCTGACCCACCAGCTCCTTGCCGGCATCGACGCGCTCACCGGTGGTGGTGGCGATCGCCTTCGAGATGGATGTCGCCTCCATGAAGCCGATCAAGGCCATCACGATGGCCGCCGGCAGCAAGGCGAGGATGAGATCCCAATGCATCTCGGGGGCCGAGAAGTGTGGCAGGCCCTTGGGGATGTCGCCCACCACGGCCCCCCCCGAGGAGAGCGTGATCCGATTGTCGCGCGCCTCCACGAAATGCCAGACCCGGCCATCGGTGGCCAGTCCCGCTGGGACCTGACCTTTCGCGAAGAGCAGCATGGGGCCGTCCGCAATGGGTGAGCCCTCGAGCCTGATCGCGTGCAGATGGATGCGGCGGGCGTTGTTCTGCGCGCGCGATTGATCCAGCTCGTATTGGAAGAGTCGCACCGTGGCGAAGAGCTCGGATGCCTGCTTGATCGCGTCCATGCCGCCCTCTTTCTCGAGTCGGGCCACCTCGCGGCTGCGCTCGGCGATCAGCGCGGTCAGGGCCTTGATCCGCATTTCGGTCTGGGTGAAGGCCCGGATCGTTTCCTCCGTCGCTGGGTCCTGGATCTGCGCGATCTCGACCTGGGTCTTGTGCTCGAAGCCGATGAATGCGGACCAGGCGGTGGTCGCGAGCACGGCGATCAAGACGCCGGGCAGCGCCCCGGAGATGCGCTTGAGCGCGACCATGAGGAGATAGGCGGCCAGCGCGAAGACGAGCGTCGGGAAGTGAGTCTCACCGACCTGCTGCACGACGCGCCAGAGATCGGCGAGATAGAAGTCCGAGCGCGGGAAGGGGACACCGATGATCTTGCTCAGCTGTGAGAGCCCGATGATCAGTGCCGCGGCATTGGTGAAGCCGACCACCACCGGACTCGAGAGCAGGTTGACGATGGCCCCGAGCTTGAAGAGACCCAGGGCGAGCCGCAACACCCCGACCATCAGCGCCAGCATGATCGAGAGCTCGATGAAGCGCTCGCTCCCTGGGGTTGCGAAGGGGATCACCGCCGCTGCGGACATCAGCGAGAGCATCGCCACCGGACCCGTGTGCAGTTGGCTCGACGAGCCCCACAAGGAGGCGATCATCACCGGGATGAAGGAGGCGTAGAGGCCATACACCACCGGTAAGCCCGCCAGCTGGGCATAGGCCATGCCCTGGGGGATCACGATGAGCGCGACCGTGATCCCAGCCAGCAGATCCCCGCGCAGTGAGGTGCGTGTCATCGGGAACCAGTGCAGGAATGGGAAGACGGGGTGCAGACGCTCCATCATGACGACTTCTCCGGTGAAGGCATGGGTTTGGTCTCCGCGTGGGATCATACTTGAAACCGCGCGCACTCATCATTCCAAACACTGCCTTACCGATTGTGAATACAGGGCCTCGCACTGATGGGTGACAGCACCAGCGCCCAGCGGGGCGCACCCCGGTGCCCCGAATATGCACAGACGCTCACCGCCTGCAATCGCCAGCAGTCCCAGGGGCGACACTCACGACGAGTCGGGTCTGATGCAATCAAGCGCTGACAAGGCGTGTCAGAGGCGGGAAGGAATCGGTCGATCGAAGTCGAGCCTGGGGTGTTCAGCAGCCCCAGCCACGCGATCTCGGGACCTGCCTCCCTCATCAGGCGATCTTGGACTGACAGAAGCAGGATTGCAGCCCTGAACCCGCCTGCATGCATCGAGGTCGACACGAGTCTCACTGACTGACACGGGGGGTCCGGGCCACCGGGTCACAGATCCATCCTTCCAGTGGATCCAAATCAACCGGCGCGCCGAATCCTTGATCCCGGCGTGTCCAGGCCCAAGCGGCTTGAATCGCGCACAGCAATGCGTCGAGTTGGTCACCGCTCGGGTCATCGATCAAGGCCTCGCTCGCCGAGACCCGCACGCCATAGCGCGATTGCGCTGCCCCACCCAGCAAGGTATCGAACAGGTCTCTGCGCGCCAGCGCCTGGGCGGGGCTTTGCTTGTCCCTGCTGTGCTGCTTGTAGACCCTGCGTCCGATCAGACCGCGCGCCAGGACGCCGGGGTAGGCCTCGACCACGATGCGCTGCGGATCACCCGCCTGTAATCCGGGCACAGTGACGCCAGCCGCGCACAGGCGCGGCGCGCACTCGAAGAACATCAGAGCGACTGGCGTGCCATAGAGCTTCTGCGGACTGATCGCACCCGTTGCGATGTCGGTTTTTCGGCGGTGCTCCTTGTCACCCGCCGGCCGCCGACCGCGGTAGCCATCGAGCGCCGCGCGAAAACCCGCACGGCCCAATGACTCGGCATGGTGCACTGATTCCGCCCAGCTCAATGGCCAACCCATGGTCTCGATGAAGCGACGCGCCTGCCCGAACGGGGCATCGATCCCCGCGATCCAAGGGCCGGGTCGGCGCAGTGCCACCTCGAAGCTTGCGAAGTCCACCCAAGTCGAGAGCTCGCCTGCGACCAGGTGTGCGCCTGTGAGTGTGCATTCGAGGCAGGTGATCGGCTTGCCGCGCCGGGGGGTGCTAGTGAAATCGATACCGTAGATGCGCATCCACGCACGATGGCACGACTGGCCCTGATGATCCAGTCGTTGGACACAACCGATCACGGCAACCGAAACAACCCGAAATCCGAAACCAGAGCCCCAAGCGCGACCAATTCCATGCCCCAAAGGAGTCGAAGCCTCCATGCCCCAAAGGAGTCCGGGCCTCCAGGCCCCAAAGGAGTCGGGGCCTCCAGGCCCCAAAGGAGTCGGGGCTCCAAGCCCCAAAGGAGTCGGGGCCTCCAGGCCCCGAGTGAGGATCTTCAAGCGCCAGCAGGCCAGTTTGAGACCCCCGAGGGCTCTCCCTCAGGATCCGCGTC
>RZZN01000099.1 GCA_009929855.1 Gammaproteobacteria bacterium | reverse complement strand
GCCGTGCGCTGATGATGGGGACGTCGAGCGGGTCTGTGGGCGCGTAAAGATCCTCACTCGGGGCCTGGAGGCCCCGACTCCTCTAGGGCCTGGGAGGCCTAGACTCCTTTAGGGCCTGGAGGCCCAGACTTTTTGGGGCCTATAGCCTGCGAGTCACGTGCAGGAGGTATCGACTCTTTCCACGGGATCGCCTGAGCAGGTGAACGGCGCCGATGCAAATGCGAAGGAGTTGCATTTGCGCACTAGTCTAGCTAGGATTGAGCAATCGTCAACCCCGCTCAGCCACGAGGCCGACCACCCATGAGCAACTATCTCCATCACGTTCCAGGACGTCTGAGGATTCGCTCCAGCTCGTTTCGCTGCGACCCGATCAGCGCGCGACAGGCTGAGGATCAGTTGCGATTGACCGAAGGCGTGCGCGAGGTTCGCGTCAACCCGCGTGCTGGGAGCATCACTGTGCATTACGATCCTGAGCGGCTGACCCGCGCCCAAATCCTCGAGCGGCTCGAGCGGGTCGGCTGTCTTGGTGCCGCGGTCCATGCGGATCAGGGCAATGCGCGCATCCCCGAGCTGATCGGCAAGGCATTGGTTGGCGCGGTCGTGAAGAATGCCGTCGAGCGTTCGGCGCTGCGACTCGTGAGCGTGTTGATCTGAGTGGCCGCTGGCAGTGCCCCAGTGAACGCTCGAGGCATCCTGCTCTACGACTTCATGGCGGTCAAGGGAGGCGCCGAGCGACTCACCTGTACCCTGCTCGACCATCTACCAGGCACCGATCTCTGCACAGGCTTCGTCGACCCAGAGCGCTTTCCCAGTCTCGGCCGCGCGGGCGGCCGGGTCTTTGACCTGCACGCCGCATCGCGGCTGCCACTGTGGCGGATCCTGCGCGTGATCCGCGCCTTCGAGCACGGGGTCCCCGACCTGGATCGCTACGACTGGGCACTCTTCAGCGGCATCTATGCCCCGCTGGCCGTAGCGCGGCGCTCGCGTCACCCCAACCTGCTCTACTGTCACACCATCCCGCGTTTCTGCTTCGATCTGCGTGAGCACTACATGCGCAAGCTGCCCTGGATCGCGCGTCCAGCGCTGGCGCTGCTGATCGCGGTCGTGGCGCGAAAGTATGCGCGTGCGCTCGCCCGCATGGACCTGGTGGTGGCCAACTCGGAGAATGTGCGCAAGCGGTTGCTGCGGCATTTCGGGCGCACCTCGATCCTGATCCATCCACCGGTCGACACGCAACAATTCCGCTGGATCGCCGACGGTCAGGACTATGTGTCGCTGGCCCGCTTGGAGGACTTCAAACGGGTCGATGTGATCGTGCGAGCATTCCTGCGGATGCCTCAGCATCGCCTGGTGGTCGCCTCGGGCGGTCACGAGCTGGAGCGCTTGCGGCGGCTGGCAGCTGGTGCGCGCAATATCCAATTCACGGGCTGGCTGAGCGAAGCGGCGCTCCGCGATCTGGTCGGCCGTGCACGCGCGGCCATCTATGTCCCGATCGACGAGGACTTCGGCATGTCACCAGTCGAGGCGATGGCTGCGGGAAAGCCCGTGATCGGCGTGGCGGAGGGTGGTCTCCTGGAGACCATCATCCCTGGACGCACCGGGATCCTGATCGATTCGCCACCCACGCCAGAGGCGATCTGCGAGGCCGTCGAGCGGCTCGAGCGCGATCACCCGCCCAGTTTGCGCGCGGCTTGCGAGGAGCGTGCCGCACTGTTCGATGAGCGCATCTTCGTGACCGCGATGCGTGATCTCTTGGAGCGCTCGACGCGCGTCTGAGCACCCACCGCGCACTGGTGACCCCATCAGGCGCAACGCCTGGTGTCATGCCCATCAGGATCGGCTAGACTGTCTGGCGCGTACTGGATGCCTACGCGGGAATGACACATGAGAGCCCCCCCTTCACTCATCGAGATCGCGTCCGCGGCGGCATGATCGCAACGCGCGCGCTATCGACCCGCGCCACCACCGTGGCCGTGCTTCTGTGCTCTGCGTTCATTGGCACACTCTTGCTCATCGCCGGCTTGTGGCTCAACGAAGCGAGACTCAACCCTCCGATGGTCTTGACTGGCAGCGCATTACACTTCAGCCAGGGCGCGGGCGAGACGACATCGCAGGGTGTGGAGATTCGCAATGTTGGATTGGAGGATACCGCGATCCTGGTGGGGACATTCGCCGGGGTGCCCGCCGATCGTTACCGCACGGTGACCTGGAGCCTCGCCGGTCTCGGTGAGACCCGAGATCTGCGCATCCTCTGGCAAACCCATCACGATCGACAGACCGCTCACTCGCGCAAGCTCTCGCAGCGGGAGATCGCCGCTGGACGCATCGAGATCGGTGCCGAGCCCGACTGGAAAGGCCAGATCGTCGGACTTGGGATCGGATTCGTGCTCCAGATGCCATTGACAGAGCCGGTATTGCTGAGCGAGCTGTCACTGCTCGCCGAGCCACCATCCTTGGCACAAACGCTTGCGACACTGATGCGGGGCTGGACGCGCTTCGACTCCTGGAGCGACAGCTCCATCAACCGCTACACGGCCCGTCCGGAGGGTGCGCGACCACCCCCGGTGGTCACCGTGGCGCTATGGATCGCCCTGAGCACGCTCGTCTATCTGATGCTGCAGCGGCCGACCTCGATCAGGACGCTCATGAATACACTCGCGATCCTGATCCTCATCGGCTGGCTCGCCTTGGATATGCGCTGGCAAGCTGATCTGCGCGAGCGTCTGGCCAAGACCCAGCGTCAATATGCTGGACTCGCCAGCACGGAGGTGCGCACGAGCAGCCGCGCGGACGCCGCCTTGCTGCGTGCCGCACGGGAGCTGCGTGAGCACCTCCCAGAGCAACCAGCACGGATCTTCATCCTGAGCGATGACCCAGGTAGCTTCATGCCGGCACGGATGCGCTATCATCTTGTGCCACATCGCGCCTTCAATGGCCTATCGCACCTGCCCCCAGCGACCCAGGTGCGCAGCGGGGACTTCATCCTGATCCTGGGCGCACCCAAGTGGGTCCGATATGAATGGGCGCGCCGGGCACTGGTCGAGCAAGGGACCCTGGTGCCCGCGGAGCCGCTGCATCGCATCCTCGGGATCGGCAGTCTCTATCGAGTTGGCGGGGGCACCTGACGATGGGCTGGTGGGGAGTCGCGCTCGCGCTCGCGCTGCCTTGGCTCGCGGGTACACTCTGGCTGCGGCTGCTCTGGTCCGATCCCGCGCCGGGCCGCTGGCCAATCCTCATCGCCTACGGCTATGTGTTGGGTGTGCTTGGCGCGGCCTGGCTCCTGGGTATCCTCGGCCGGCTCGGTCTGGACCTGTACAGCCATGCCCCGCTCCTGCTGATCGCCATCCTGACCGCGATCCCGGCGCGTTTGCTCCAGCGGCGACATCGCCCGGCACACCACTCACTCGACCATCGAGCTGCCGAACAGGCAGGGCTCTGGGAGCGGGCAGCCCTGATCCTGTTGCTCGCCTGGTTGGGTGTGCGGCTCGCCGGTCTGGCATTGGAGGTTTGGTGGCACCCGCTCTTTCCTTGGGATGCCTGGACGACGTGGGGATTGCGCGCGCGTGTCTGGTCTGAGCTGGGCCAGTTGATCCCATTCAGCTCGCCGCAAGACTGGCTGGCCGACACCACCGAGACACTTCAGACGATCCCCGCCTGGTCCTATCCGCTCACCATCTCGCTCGTGGCCGCCTGGCCGACCCTGGCATTCGGGCAGTGGAACGAGACCGTGGCCAATCTACCTTGGCTGCTGTGCGCGCTGGCACTCGCGCTGGGCCTCTATGGACAGTCACGCCGCTGGGGCGCATCCCCCTTGACCGCACTGGTATTCGTGTGGCTGTTGATGTCACTGCCCATGCTGGGCACCCATGTCGCCCTTGCGGGATATGCCGATCTCTGGCTGGCCACCTTGCTCGGTTTCGCCTTCATGTCATTCCTGCATTGGGTGCGCGCCGCCGATGAAGGGCAAGGACTGCTGGCACTCCTGGCCATGATGGGCTGTCTGTCGATCAAGGAGGAAGGCGCCATCTGGGTGGTGCTGTTCGTGCCGGCCATGCTCGCTTGCAGACTCCCGGGACGCCTGCTCGGCCAGCTGGCCGCCGCTCTCGGCCTCCTTGGCATCATGCTCTGGATCGCCATCAGCCTGGGGATCGAGATCCCGCTGAGCGGCAGTCTAGAGCGGATCGCCCTGACTCATCTACCCAACTTCAGAATCGCTGATCTCAGCAACTGGAGGCCGATCGCACATGATCTCTTTCTCTACGGGAATTGGCACATCCTCGGCTATCTGTTGGTTTTGGCGCTCGGCTGGAGCCTGGTCACGGCCGTGCGAGGTCACACTGCGCCATGGCAGCGGGCGGCCTTGGCGTGGGTGCTCAGCGCCGTGCTCTCCTTGTATGTCCTGTTCTTCTGGACCGATGCCTATCGTTGGACGTTCCAGGGACACAGCACCAACCGGCTCATGTTGCACTTCGCCCCGGCTCTGATCTTTTGGCTGATGACACTCTGGCTCGCGACTCGCCAGCCCCCTCGCGACCCCCCCAGTAGATGAGGCTGGGGCGAGTGCGGTCGGTCGCCGATCCACTGGCGCAAGGCCGTGCCAAGTCACCGCTGCACTCGTGCGATCTTGCGCGGGCATGATGGCGGTCAACAGGCGCAATATCGCGCGAGCGGAAAACACTCGGTGATCAAGATCACGGGGCGTGTCGAAATGATGATCCGATAGGTCCGACACACCGCCTGCTCACCATCGGCAAGTTTTTCCATGCCGATATCCAAGACCTCGCGATAGCTTTCCAACCCACTATCGCGGATCAAGACCCCGATCCCGATCTCGCGATCGATCAGACGTTGACGGAAGCCTTCCGGAACCCATTCGGTGCGGATCAGCGAATAGGCGGTCGCGAAGGTACGGCCGCTATCGATGCCACGCAGCCGAGCGTCACGGATCAAACAGCGATCGCCGGCCTGCGCATCGATCGCCGGCACCGGCTGAGTCGCGACCTCGAAGCGCTGCTCGAGTGTATCGACCTGGACCGGCTCCCAGAAATAGGCCTCCAGGATCTTGGTGACGGTGCCATCGGTCACCAGGAGCGCGCGCAGAAAGGGGGGAAGATCACGCAACGGGAGATCGTCACCCGAGCGGCCGCGAAGCACGCCGTCGCGCCAAAAACCATCACTTCGAAAAGGTGTCGACTGAGCATCAGGCCAGGCGCGACCACCCGGATGCCCGTAATAGCGTTGCATTTGGATCTCCTGCAGACCTGATCGAGTGCGCCGCGGCGCGGATGCTCGGGGCATATCGCACACCAGTGCTGGATCGCCCACGATGGCCTGGATTCCTCGCCGACAGCGGATCACATCGACGACATCAAGGACCAAAAAGCAAGACCTTGCAGTCCCCCTTGACCAACCGGGGCGACCTCGCGAATGAGCGCTCGCACGCCCATTCGAGGGGTTTCGCATGGCGTGGCGACAACCCCGTGGGGCCGCGCGCGATGAGAAAGCTCGTGGTGGACTTGATACGTCGTCAATTTTGCCTCAATCTTGAATTCCGGCCGCAACACCGCCGCCTCGACAGTCCGCATTGTAGTGGAAGCGCAACAGAGTTGCGCCAACCCAACTCAAGCACTGGACCCGGCCGGTTTGCCGCCCTGGTCCGTACGCGAGGACCGGAAAAACCCGCGGTGATGTGCTATAACCTAATGGCCGACTGGCCTAACTTCAGGAGTAACGACGATGACCAAGCTGATCAAGCTGACCTCTCTTTCTGCCGCCGCCTTGTTGGGCGTTTCCCTGCTCGGCGGCTGCGCCACCGACCAGACCGCTCGTGACATGGCTCAGCAGGCCATGGACACCGCCAACAGCGCCCAAGCCTGCTGTAACGCCAACACCGAGCGTCTTGACCGCATGTATCAGAAGATCATGGGCAAGTAAGCTCCTTCCGTAGGAGCGCGCCGGCTTCCCACGAGTTGTGGGACGCCGGCGTTCTCACTGATCGCCTTCTCCACGGCCGCCCAGTCGATCACGAGACCCTCAGCGGTCGCCACCGACTCCGGGATCACCGATCCCGCGCTCTTCGGGGTCTGGCTCTCATCGATGTGCACTTCCAGGTAGAGATCGTTGCCGAGCCAACCCAGCTTGTAGGGTTCATCCACGATGGTCACCTGAGTGCTCACGTCGACCAATCCGAACAATTCCTCGACCCCCTCCGGATACATCCGGATGCAGCCAGCGCTCGAGCGCATGCCCAGACCCCATGGCTTGTTGGTCCCGTGGATCAGATAGCTGCGCGCACTCAGACGCATCGCATGGGAACCCAGCGGATTGTCGTCTCCCGGCGGCACCACGGCCGGCAGTACCTTGCCGCGCGAGAGATAATCGGCGCGCACCGAGGCCGGCGGCGTCCAGGTCGGATCCTTGACCTTCTCGACGATCGAGAAGGTGCCCAACGGCGTGTCCCACCCCTCTCGGCCGATACTGATCGCGTAGGTCCGCACCTCGCTCGGATTGTCAGGCGGATAATAATAGAGTCGCTTCTCGGCGCGATTCATGACCAAGCCCTCGCGCGGCGTGTTCGGCAGGACATAAAAGGTCGGAACCAACACCTCGGTCCCATTACCCGGCAGCCACATGTCGACCTTCGGGTTGGCTTGACGCATGTCATCCCATCCCTGATTGTTGTGCCTGGCGATATCGAGCAGCGTATCCCCACCGCGGGCCGTGAAGAAGAAGGGGAATCCGATCACACTGTCGCTCGGGTTTTGCAAGCGGTAGGTTTCGGCCTGAGCCGCACCCATCACCTGGGCGCCGAGACAGGCCAGAATGGCGATCCCGGCCCACTTGGCTCGATTGCGTTTCAGGACATCTGAGTCTGTCATATCTCACCTGACATCTGTTGATCGACGATGAAAAAAGTCTCACGATTGTCGCACGTCCGCAATATTGGCGTCGCTGCCCATGTCGACGCCGGCAAGACCACGCTGACCGAGCGCATCCTCTTCTACACCGGGGCATCCTACAAGATCGGCGAGGTCCACGAGGGCGCCGCGCACATGGACTATCTGGCCGAGGAGCAGCGGCATGGGATCACCATCACCGCGGCGGTCACCAAGGCGCCTTGGCGAGAGCATCTGCTCCAACTCATCGACACCCCTGGACATGTCGACTTCACCATCGAGGTCGAGCGTGCGATGCGCGTGCTCGATGGCTGCGTACTGGTCATCGATGGGGTGCGCGGCGTGGAGCCGCAGACCGAGACCGTTTGGCGTCAGCGCACGCGCTTCCAGCTTCCGGCGCTCTTCTTCGTGAACAAGATGGATCGTCCAGGGGCCGATTATCGCCGCGCGCTCGACGCGCTCCGCGCGCGTCTCAAGATCGAGCCGGTCCCAATCACCTACCCACTCCCCGATGAATGCGCCGTGGTTGATTTGATCGAGCGTCGGCGGATTGGTTTCTGCGGCGAGCAAGGCGAGGACTTGACCATCGAGCCCTGCCCCGAGTCCCTCTGGGACGCGCTCGCCGATCTGCGCGAGTCTCTCTATCTGGCTGCCGCCGAGGCCGACGAGGGACTCGCCGACCAGGTGCTCGGGGGCGAGACACCGTCCCCCCAGGCACTGCGCACCGCGCTGCGCGCGGGGACACTGGCCGGTCTATTCTGTCCATGCTATGGCGGCAGTGCATTGCGCAACCTGGGCGTGCAACCGCTCCTGGATGGTGTCGTCGACTTCCTGCCGGCCCCACTCGACCGCCCGCCATCCAAGGCGCGCTTGACGGACGGCGGCGAGCTCGAGATCCAGATGGGCAGCAATGGGCCCTTGGCGGCGCTGGCCTTCAAGGTCCAGCTGTGGGACGGGCGCCGACACGTCTTCGCGCGGCTCTACCGCGGAGCCCTACAACCTGGTGACGCGGTGGCCTTCCTGACCGCGACCGGTCAGGTCCAGCGCGAGCAGGTGGCACGCCTCTTCGAGGTGGATGCCGGCAAAAAGATCAAGCTCGATCGCGCCGAGGCCGGCGACATCGTCCTGCTGGCCGGACTGCGCTTCGCCGCGACGGGCGACACACTCTGCGACCCCGAGCATCTCGTGAGTCTCGAGCGCATCGAAGCGCGCTCGCCGGTCTTGGGTCTGGCGATCGAGCCGGCCGCCGGAACCGACGAGGGGAAGCTGATCGAGGTCCTGGCCAAGGTCCAGCAGGAGGATCCGACCCTGCGCGTCGAGGAGGATCCAGAGACTGGCCAGCGGTTGCTGCGCGGCATGGGCGAGCTTCACCTGCAGATCGTGATCGAGCGGATCGAACGCGAGTTCGGTCTGCACATCCGCAGTGGGCAGCCCGCCGTCGCGGCGCGCGAGACGATCCGGCGCGCCGCATCCGCCGATGCCTTGTTCACCCCCCCGCTGCTGCCGGATCCACGCCAAACGAGCCTCTCGGCACGGGTCGCGCTCGCGCTCGAACCTCTCGCGCGCGGCATGGGCGAGCAGATCGACTGGAATACTCGGGTCATCCCCGAAGGGACGGCGCTCGATGTCCGACAGCGCGATGCGATCGAACAGGCGCTACACGCGACACTGGCGGCCGGCCCACTGCTGGCCGCGCCCGTGCAGGATCTGCGCGTGCATGTCGTGGAGGTGGAGCTCTTCGGACCAGGATCGACCCCGGACGCACTGAGCGCAGCCGCGTCCAAGGCATTGCGTCAGGCACTCGAGCGCGCGCAGCCAGCGGCGATGCATCCGATCATGCGGATCGAGGTGGTGATCCCCGAGCCGAGCCTAGGGGCAGTCCTAGGTGACCTCCAGGCACGTCGTGCACTGATTCAGGGGACCGAGCGCAGCGGAGAGGACGTGGCCATACGCGCCGAGGCGGCGCTCACCCCCTTGCTCGGCTATGCCACCACACTGCGCAGCCTCACCCAGGGGCGGGGTCAATTCAGCATGGAGCTGGATCGGTTCGATCTCTGCTGAGACCAGCGTGGCCGCGCTGAAGGCGGCTCGACCGGTCCATCGCGGGGGTCGAGCCTTGAGGATGCATCGGTTCCAGGTGCCCGGTGTCCGGTATTGGCGGAGCGCGTGAGGACCAGCGTGGGATGCACTCCAGACCGGTCTGTCGCGCGTACGACGGCATCCCTGCCGTCATGCCCACTCACCATGCCGGCCCAAGCCGATCGAGATGTGCCTGATACCGATCGACGGGCGGACACTCGGTCGACGCTAGAGGCCGGTCATCAGTAGTCCATGTCGTCCATGCCGCCGCCAGGCGCGGCCGCGGCCTTCTCCTTCTTGGGCTCGTCGGCGACCATGGCCTCGGTGGTGATCATGAGGCCGGCGATCGAGGAGGCGTTCTGCAGAGCGGTGCGGGTCACCTTGGTCGGATCGATGATGCCCATCTCCATCATGTCGCCGTACTCGCCGGTCGCGGCGTTGAAGCCGAAACCGCCGCTCGCCTCGGCAACCTTGCTCATGACGACCGAGGCCTCTTCACCAGCATTGGCGACGATCTGACGCAGGGGCTCCTCCAAGGCGCGGCGCGCGATGGCGATGCCGAGATCCTGATCGGCATTGGCACCCTTGAGCCCCTTGACCGCGGCGATGGCACGGATGAGCGCCACCCCGCCACCGGGGACGATCCCTTCCTCGACCGCCGCGCGGGTGGCGTGCAGTGCGTCCTCGACGCGTGCCTTCTTCTCCTTCATCTCGATCTCGGTGGCGGCACCGACCTTGATCACCGCCACGCCGCCGGCCAGCTTGGCGAGACGCTCCTGGAGCTTCTCACGGTCATAGTCGGAGGTGGTCTCATCGATCTGAGCACGGATCTGGTCGCAGCGGCCCTTGATCTCGTCATGCGAGCCGGCACCATCGATGATGGTGGTGTCTTCCTTAGCGATCTGGACCTTTTTGGCGGTGCCCAGGTCCTTCAAGGTCGCCTTTTCGAGCGACAGCCCCACCTCTTCGGCGATCACGGTGCCACCGGTGAGGATGGCGATATCCTGGAGCATGGCCTTGCGCCGATCGCCGAAGCCGGGCGCCTTGACCGCGCAGACCTTGAGGATGCCGCGCAGGTTGTTCACGACCAGGGTGGCCAGGGCCTCGCCCTCGACATCCTCGGCGATGATCAAGAGCGGCTTGCCGGCCTTGGCGACGGCCTCGAGCACCGGCAAGAGCTCGCGGATGTTGGAGATCTTCTTGTCGTACAGCAGGATGAAGGGGTCATCCAGCTCGGCCTTCTGGCTCTGTTGATTGTTGATGAAATAGGGCGAGAGATAGCCGCGATCGAACTGCATGCCCTCGACCAGGTCGAGCTCGTTGTGCAGCGACTTGCCTTCCTCGACCGTGATGACGCCCTCCTTGCCGACCTTCTCCATCGCCTCG
>RZZN01000239.1 GCA_009929855.1 Gammaproteobacteria bacterium | reverse complement strand
GGCGAGCGTCACGTCCCCATGCGCGCTCCAGCTCAAGATGCGCGTTGAGACTGTCCTTCCTCGGGGCGAGGACGCCCCGACTCCTTTGGGGGCCGCCAGACCCCAAAGGAGTCGGGGCCTCCAGGCCCCGAGTGAGGATCCGCGAACGCGATCCGGCGAGCGTCACGTCTCCATGCGCGCTCCAGCTCAAGATGCGCGTTGAGACTGTCCTTCCTCGGGGCGAGGACGCCCCGACTTCTTTGGGGGCCGCCAGGCCCTAAGGGAGTCGGGGCCTCCAGGCCCCGAGTGAGGATCCGCGAACGCGATCCGGCGAGCGTCACGTCCCCATGCGCGCTCCAGCTCAAGATGCGCGTCGAGACTGTCCTTCCTCGGGGCGAGGACGCCCCGACTCCCTTAGATGCGCGTCGTGACTGTCCTTCTTTGGGGCTGAGGAGGCGCCAGACTGCGAGTGGGTGGGGTCGATGCGCTGCCCTGACCCGTGCGCTCATGCGCAGCGTGGCAGGTCGGGTCGGTTCGGCATGCTCGCGAGCCTTTGGCGATCCGCGTCGAAGGGCGCGATCGCGGTGAGACTGGCGGCGGTTTGGGCGACGACGCCATGACACCACTCGGGCAGATCCTCGGCGATGCGATAATGGACCCACAACCCAGTGCGGCGATCGGCGACGATCCCGTTCTCGCGCAATGAGGCCAGATGACGTGAGATGTGTGGCTGAGAGAGTCGCAGCGCATAGGTCAGCTCGCAGACACAGAGCTCGCGCTGCTGGGCCAGTAGGACCAGACAACGCAGACGGGTGTCGTTGGCCAGCGCGGCGAAGAATGCGGTCGGTGGGGCAGGGCTCATGAATGAGAGGATAGCGAATCGAGTGGCAGTGGTGCCAGCCGTGTTGCCCGAGCCGCTTGCGGCGGGACCCGGACAGGGGCCGACGCCGGTCGTGATCGGGTTGGGCTGTGATCGTGGGGCCTCGCTCGCCACCTTCGAGGCGGCACTGGCGCGGGTCATCGAGCCGCTCGGCTCGCCGCGGGTGTGCCGGCTCGCGACCATCGACCGCAAGTCCGATGAACCAGCCATCCTGGCGCTGGCCGCCGCGCACGGCTGGCCCCTGGTGATCTATCCGGCCATGCTGCTCGCGCGCGTGCAGGTGCCGAATCCTTCACCGCAGGTGATGCGTCATCTGGGTATCCCCGCCGTGGCCGAGGCGGCCGCCCTGCTGGCCGCTGGCGCCCGGATGCAGGATCTGCTGGTCGAGAAATGGCGACAGCGTGGCGCGGACGGTCGCCATATCACACTGGCGGTGGCACGCTGGCGCGCCGCGCCGGGCGGGTATCCGCCCTGAGCGCGTGCATTCAGACGCCCCCGGCGCCCAGTCCGCGGCGCCGGTCCTGATGGATCAGGACCAGCGAGAGATAGTGCACCTGGGTGCCGCGAAGCTGCGAGAGGTCACGGACGATTCGCTCATCGGGCGTGCCCACGCGCTCGACGAACACCGCCTGGTGGAGCAGGCCCAGCTCGGTCAGTGAGTCGATGAGCTCATCCAGGACCGGCCGGACCTTCAGCAGCACCAGCACGTCGAAGCGAGCGAGCAGCGCGTGCAGCTCCAGCATGGCGGTGGGCGCCGAATAGATCGCCAGCGGCTCCTCGCCATCGACCAGTGGATGAGCGAGTGCGGCCGCCGCGGCCTGGAACGAGGGCACCCCTGGGATCACGCTCACCTGGATCGCCGGATCGAGCGTCTGGACGGCACGCGCGAGATGGCCGAAGGTCGAGTAGGTCGAGGCATCGCCCTCGACCAGGAAGACGACGTCCGCGCCCGCGCGCAGACGCTCGCACACCCGCGCCGCGGCGTCGCTCCAGTGACGGGCCAGGATCCTCGGGTCACGGGTCATCGGAAAGTGCAGCGCGAGCCCTGCCGCGGGTGGTGTCAGTCCAGCCCGTGTGACGATGCCCAGCGCATGGCTCGCCCCGTCGCCCGTCACCGGCCAGGCCCAGCAGGCGCCGCTCGTCAAGGCGCTCCAGGCGGCCCGGGTGATGAGGCCGGGATCGCCCGGCCCGAGCGAGGCGCCGATCAGGGTAGCCTGCATCATGGTGTCTCCGTTTGCGTGATGGCCCCATCGGGCGTGCCGTCAGACCATCGGGTCGTATCCGTATCCGTATCCGTATCCGTATCCGTATCCGTATCCGTATCCGTATCCGTATCC
>RZZN01000238.1 GCA_009929855.1 Gammaproteobacteria bacterium | reverse complement strand
AGGGGCATTTCACGACTCTCGATGACGGTACGAACCGACAACTGACCGCAAACGAGTCCTGCCGTCACTGATGCCGAAAATTTTATGTCAACGACTTACACAGAGTCTGGAATCCCAGTTAGCCATCCTGCCAATCCCCAACAAACAACCGATCCGCGCCTCCTTCGATGCAGCCAATCCCCCCGAAACCTCCGCCAGCAACCCATGCGTCAATAACTGGCGCGGCGTGAACAGATGATGCCAGTGGGTCCAACCGCGTGTGCGAATCGGCTCTTCGGTTTTATCCCCGCCTTCGGGAATCCTCTTTGATGGAATGAATCCCTCACGCTGCCAGTCAGTGAACCGCTCGCGTAGCAATTCGAGCACCTTCTCCTCACGCTCCAGATCGGCGGCCTCGGGTGCGGCATAGCGACGGACGATCTTCTTTTTCTGCTTGCCATTGGGCAGCGTCTGAACAACCGTTTTGGCCCAGCGGATGCAATACAGTCGCTCCTGAAAGACATCACCGGGACGCGGCACCAGATCCTCATTCGTCCAGCGCCGCAGACCGTCCGGGCCGCGCAAGGCTTCCAGCGACCAGGAGCGCGTTGGATCGAAGGGATCGACAACGCGGCTGGAAACGACTGTCGCGCCCTGCTTGTCCTTGTAGCGTTTCAGTTCGTCCGCCGACACGACCACGATTTCCGGCATCAGTCGGTCGGAGTCGGGAACGCGCCGCCATCGTGCGACAACCTTGGATTTTTCGCCGATGAGCCAGCTTGGCGCGAGCGGGATGAAATAGTCGGAACCCTCCGGCTTCACTTCCACACAATAGAGATAGGCATCGGCACGTTCGCCCCGCTCGTTGTGTTCAATGCCCCAGTCCGTCACCTGCCGATCCGCCGCCGCCAGCGCCTCGGCCTGGACGCGCATGACCTCGTCCTGCACCTCACGCCCGCCGCCAAGTAGGTTCAGACTGGCCCAGGTGAGCAACCCGGCGACCGGGTTGAGATCCGAACCGAAGGCATCGCAGCCGATGCGGGCGGCTTCAAAGGGGATGGAACCGCCGCCGCAGAAGCTATCCCCGACGCGCGGGGTGTGACCGAATTGCCGCTGACCAAGCTGTTCGACCAGCTCGGACAGACAACCGGCCGTGGTGCCCAGGTGGTCGTTGATCTCGCTCCACGCCTCTGGCCTGGGGCCTTCGATGTTCTCCGGGCGTTCGCAGCGGGCGATGCGCTGGGCATAGGGTAAATCGTTAAAGACGCGGACTTGCAGGGCCGCGATGAAATCGTCCAATGTCTTACCGCAAAGATTCGCTTGAATCTCGGCGGCAGCGATGGCCTGCTGGGCGGATGCAGTCACGCGAAGATCTCGCAACTTTGTGAGCGCCGTTGCCAGTTGGCTGTCGAGCGCATCCCATTGCTGGCGTTCGGACGGCGTGGCAAGCTCCATCAACTCGTTCTGGTTGAAGCGTTCGCTCGGCTTCCAACGTGCCAGCGCCCCCGCATCATCCATCGTCAGAATCTTCAGATAGATTTCGCGGTCTTTCTTCGGGTCGTTGGATGCCGGCATCAACATACCCATGATCGCCGCCCGCACCAGAATCAGCGGCTTGCGCCCCCACCATTTACCCAGGCGCGTCAGCGTCTGCCCGTTGTTCGCCTTGCGCTCCTTGTAAGACTCCGCCGACAGGCGAGCAATGGGAAACTGGGTTTCGATGAAAGCGGGCATGGGGAATGGACCTGTGATTACACATCAGCGGCCGGAGTCGATGCAGAGGATCCCAGCATCTGCGTCGATCGAGTGCAAAAGCGCCCGAATCATGGCTCATGGATTTGAATCCGGCGGATTCAGCTTGGCGGCAACCTCCGCCGACCAGCCTTCGGCGATGGCTTCGCGCATCGCGCCCAAATCATGGCTCATGCCGGGTTTGATGTAGCGTCGAGCGATGTCCAGCCAGGCGGCGTTGTCGAACCGGGTCGGTTGGCGTTCGCGGCCAACGGATGGAAGCGCGGGCGTTCGAGTGCCTGCCGGCGGCGACTCGACCCAGCGTTCAAACAGCTCCACGGCAACGGCGCGCACCGGACGGCCTTCAAGGGCGCTACGTGCCTTGACGCGGCGGTACAGTTCGTCTGGGAGGTCAAGGGTGGCTTTCATAAAACCAGTTTGCTGGAAGGTCTAGGGCGTCGGCACGGGAACCAGGTGCAGAAAATTCAGAC
>RZZN01000098.1 GCA_009929855.1 Gammaproteobacteria bacterium | reverse complement strand
CTAGGGGAGTCGGGGCCTCCAGGCCCCGAGTCAGGATTGTCCTTCAGCGTCGCGCACTTCTTTCCTCGGGGCGAGGACGCCCCGACTCCCCTGGTGTCGCGAGGACGCCCCGACTCCCCTGGTGTCGCGAGGAGCCGGGGCCTCCAGGGGAAGCGGGGCCTCCAGGCCCCGAGTCAGGATTGTCCTTCAGCGTCGCGCACCTTTTTCCTCGGGGCGAGGACGCCCCGACTCCCCTGGCGTCGAGAGGACGCCCCGACTCCCCTGGTGTCGAGAGGAGCCGGCGCCTCCAGGGGAGGCGGGGCCTCCAGGCCCCGAGTCAGGATTGTCCTTCAGCGTCGCGACCTTCTTTCCTCGGGGCGAGGACGCCCCGACTCCCCTGGCGTCGAGAGGACGCTCCGACGCCCCTGGTTTCGAGAGGACGCCGCGACTCCCCTGGCGTCGGCTGCCTTGTTGGGGGCTGTTGGCGGTCGAGTCTGTGGACGCTCGGGTTGGGCCGGGACGAGCGCGGTCCTGTTTCGACTTGAGCGGGTCAAGTATGATGTGATCTGGCTAGCCTGAAACAAGAGTCGCCTCCCATGCTCGTCCTCCATGGTGCACCTGCACTCTCCGCGTTTCGTCTCGGTAAGCTGAGCGCGCGTCTGCGTGAGCAGATGGGTCTCGCGGTCTCGCTCGATGCCGCGTTCGTTCACTTCGTGGAGCTGTCCGATGCGCTCGATGCCGATCAAGCCGAGCTGCTCGAGCGGCTGTTGCGCAATGGTCCGAGCCTGCCGAGTCATCCGCCGGTCGGGCAGCTCATCCTGGTGACGCCGCGTCCTGGGACCATCTCGCCCTGGTCGTCGAAGGCGACCGACATCGCGCACAATTGTGGTCTCACACAGATCCGTCGTCTGGAGCGTGGCATCGCCTACAGGCTGACGGTCGATCCGGTCACACTCGATCAGGCCACCCTCGATCGGGCCACACTCGATCGGGTCACACTCGATCGGGTCACACTCGATCGGGCCACCCAAGATCGGGCCACCCAAGATCGGGCCACCCAAGATCAGGCCAGGCTCGATCAGGCCACGCTGGAGCGTGCCGCGGCACTGCTGCACGATCGCATGACTCAGAGCGTGTTTTTCGATCTCGCGGCGGCCGAGCGTCTCTTCGTCCATTCGGCACCCCGAGCGCTTGCGCGGATCAGTCTGGGGCGCGACCCGGAGGGTGCGCTGGCGCGGGCCAACCAGCAGTTGGGTCTGGCGCTCTCGCCCGATGAGATCAGCTATCTCGCCGGTAGCTTCGAGGCGTTGGAGCGCGATCCCACCGATGTCGAGCTCATGATGTTCGCCCAGGCCAACTCGGAGCATTGTCGGCACAAGATCTTCAATGCCCGCTGGCTGATCGACGACCGGCCGCAAACGCACACGCTCTTCGGCATGATCCGCCACACCACCGAGTGCTCGCCCGCCGACGTACTCTCGGCCTATCAGGACAATGCCGCGGTCATCAAGGGCTGGGATGGCCGGCGCTTCCTGGCCGATCCGCTCACCGGGGTCTATGGCGAGCATGAGGAGCCGATCCACATCCTCATGAAGGTCGAGACCCACAACCACCCGACCGCCATCGCCCCCGATCCGGGCGCGGCCACCGGCGCGGGTGGCGAGATCCGCGACGAGGGCGCGACCGGGCGGGGTGGCAAACCCAAGGCCGGTCTCTGCGGCTTCTCGGTCTCTGATCTGCGCATCCCAGGGTTTCTCCAGCCGTGGGAGACGCCCGATGAGACCTATCATGGAAAGCCCGAGCGCATCGTCTCGGCGCTCGACATCATGATCGAGGGACCGATCGGCGCCGCCGCCTTCAACAACGAATTCGGCCGGCCCAATCTGACGGGCTATTTCCGCACCTTCGAGCAGCGCATCCCAGGACCGGATGGCGCGCCCGAGCTGCGCGGCTATCACAAGCCGATCATGCTGGCCGGCGGTCTGGGCAACATCCGCTCCGAGCATGTCGCCAAGCGCGCCTTTCCACCGGGCACCCCGCTGGTGGTCCTGGGTGGGCCGGCGATGCTGATCGGACTCGGTGGCGGGGCGGCCTCGAGCATGACCTCCGGCGCATCGGCCGAGGATCTGGATTTCGCCTCGGTGCAGCGCGCCAACCCCGAGATGCAGCGGCGCTGTCAGGAGGTCATCGATCGCTGTTGGGCGCTCGGCGAGGACAATCCCATCCTCTTCATCCACGATGTCGGCGCGGGCGGTCTCGCCAACGCCTTGCCCGAGCTGGTGCACGATGCCGATCGCGGTGGCGCCTTCGAGCTGCGCGAGGTGCCCAGCGACGATGCGGGCATGTCGCCGATGGAGATCTGGTGCAACGAGTCGCAGGAGCGTTATGTCCTGGCGATCGCCGCCGAGCGGCTCGAGCGCTTCCAGGCGATCTGCGCGCGCGAGCGCTGTCCATACGCGGTGGTCGGGCAGGCCAGCGCCGAGACGCATCTGCGGCTCGAGGATCGGCTGCTCGCCGAGACCCCGATCGACATGCCGATGTCATTGCTGTTCGGCAAGCCACCCAAGATGGAGCGCGTCGCCCACTCGCTCACGCCGCCGCGTCCGCCACTGCGCACCGCCGGGATCGCGCCGCGCGATGCACTCGAGCGCGTGCTCGCGCTGCCCACGGTCGCTGACAAGTCATTCCTCATCACCATCGGCGATCGCAGCATCACGGGTCTGGTCGCGCGCGATCAGATGGTCGGCCCCTGGCAGATCCCGGTGGCCGACTGTGCGGTCACGCTCAGTGACTATCGCGGCTTCACCGGCGAGGCGATGGCGCTCGGCGAACGCACCCCACTGGCCCTGCTCGATGCGCCCGCCGCCGGGCGCATGGCGGTGGCCGAGGCGATCACCAACCTGGCCGCGGCGCGCATCGAATCGCTCGGCGCGATCAAGCTCTCGGCCAACTGGATGGCCGCCGCCGGTCATCCGGGCGAGGATGCGCGACTCTTCGCGACCGTGCGGGCGGTCGCCCTCGAGCTCTGTCCGGCACTCGGGATCGCAATCCCGGTGGGCAAGGATTCGATGAGCATGAAGACGGTCTGGCAGGACCGCGCCGGGACCCGTCACGAGATGACCGCGCCGCTGTCGCTGATCGTCTCGGCATTCGCCCCGGTCCTGGATGCGCGCATGACACTCACGCCCCAGCTGCGCACCGACCAGGGTGACACCGATCTGATCCTGATCGACCTGGGGCAGGGGCGCAATCGGCTCGGTGGATCCTGTTTCGCCCAGGTCCATGGTCAGCTCGGTGACCGTGGCCCCGACCTGGATGATCCGGATCGGCTCAAACGCTTCTTCCTCGCCATCCAGGAGCTGCTGAGCGAGGGTCTACTGCTCGCCTATCACGACCGCTCGGACGGCGGTCTGATGGTCACCCTCTGCGAAATGGCCTTTGCCGGACGCTGCGGGATCGAGGTGGACCTGGGGCCGGTCGGCTCCGATGTGCTGGCCGCACTCTTCAGCGAGGAGCTGGGCGCGGTCATCCAGGTGCGTCACACCGACACCGACGCCGTGCTGCAGATCCTCGACCATCACCGACTGGCCGATTACAGCCCGGTCATCGGGACGCTCGACGAGCGCGATCGCATCCGCGTGCGCCATCATGCCGAGCCCTGCCTGGAGGCGAGCCGCGCCGAGCTGCAAGCCATCTGGTCGGGGACCAGCCATCGGCTCACCGCCTTGCGCGACAATCCAGACTGCGCCGCGGAGGCCTTCGCGCGGATCAGCGCGCCGGATCCGGGTCTGCAGGCCCATCTGTCCTTCGATCCAGACGATGATGTGAGCGCCCCCTATGTCGAGCGCGGTGCGCGGCCGCCGATCGCCATCCTGCGCGAACAGGGCGTCAACGGTCAGGTCGAGATGGCCGCGGCCTTCCACGCGGCCGGATTCGAGTGTGTCGACGTGCATCTCTCCGACATCATGTCCGGACGGGTCAGGCTCGAGCGCTTCATCGGACTCGCCGCCTGTGGTGGCTTCTCCTATGGCGACGTCCTGGGAGCGGGGGAGGGCTGGGCCAAGTCGATCCTCTTCAATCCGCGCGCGCGCGACCAGTTCGAGTCATTCTTCAGGCGTCCAGACACCTTCGCGCTCGGCGTCTGCAATGGCTGTCAGATGCTCTCGAACCTGCGCGAGCTGATCCCCGGCGCCGCCCATTGGCCGCATTTCGCGCGCAACCGCTCCGAGCAGTTCGAGGCGCGCACACTCCTGCTGGAGGTCGGCGACACACCCTCGCTGCTGCTCGCCGGCATGGCCGGCTCGCGCCTGCCGATCGCGGTCGCCCACGGCGAGGGCCGTGCCGAGTTTCGCGACCAGGCCCATCTGGCCGCGGCGCGCGCGCAGGTCGCGGTGCGTTACATCGAGAACGACGGTCGCCCCGCCGAGCGTTATCCAGCCAATCCAAATGGCTCGCCCGAGGGGATCGCCGGCCTCACCACCACCGACGGTCGCGTCACCATCATGATGCCCCATCCAGAACGGGTCTTCCGCACCGTCCAGCACTCCTGGCACCCGGATGGATGGGGCGCGGATGGACCCTGGCTGCGACTCTTTCGCAATGCGCGCGCCTGGGTGGGCTGAGGCCCGCCCGAGCCACACCCAGTCCGCCATGTTGAAGGACCCGAGTCGAGGCCGGATCGATCAAGCCGAGTGGAGGCCATCATGCTGAAGGTCTCCGGTCGAATCCGCATCGATGAATCCGAGTTGAGCGAGCAATTCATCCGCTCACCCGGCCCAGGCGGACAGAATGTCAACAAAGTGGAAACGGCGGTACAGCTGCGCTTCGATGTGGCACGCTCACCAGCCTTGCCCGAGGCCGTGCGCGAGCGCCTGCTGCGCCTGGCCGGACGACGGATCGACTCAGACGGGATCCTACTGATCGAGGCCCATCGCTATCGTTCACGCGAGCGCAACCGCGCCGACGCGCGGGCACGACTCACCACACTGATCGAGCAGGCCATGGCTCAACCCAAGCCACGGATCGCAACCCGCCCAACCCGCGCCTCCAGCGAACGGCGCCTGGAGAGCAAGCGCAAGCGCGCGCGCAGCAAACAACAACGACGCGCCCCGCCCGAGGATTGAGCACACCCCGACCCCCTAAAACCCCTCACACTTCACCCTTCACCCCACCAGCCCCCAAGTTCACTCATCAGCCTCGACCACCGCCCCCGAGCCATCCGCCCCGACGATGAGGATCAGCTTGCCCAGCGTGGGATGACGCGCGGTCAGAACGGTGAAGTCGGCGAGCTCCAGTGATCCGATCACCTCGCTCTCGTCCTTCAGGTCCTCGATCAAGGATGCCTCGGCTTGCAATAGACGCATGTTCACCTCGCAGGATGTTGGTCTCGACCGCCGGGGCGCGCGGCGCCATGCCGCGCGCCCCGGATGCCGTCACATCGCCATGTCCAGCTCGTCCTGGATCTTGGCGATGCCGGCCAGCGCGCATTCCTCGTCGGTTGCGCCATCGGGCGCGCCGCTCACACCGATCCCGGCCACCAGCGCCGATCCGCCGACCAGGATCGGAACCCCGCCAGCCGACATCACCAGCCCCTCGACACGCCCGATCGGCGTGTTGGCACGCTCGCTCATGGCCGAGGTGGCGGCATTGAAGTTGACCGCGGTGAATGCCTTCATCCGACTGATCGGCACCGTGATGGGCGCGGCGATGGTATCGCGCAGCGTCACCTGGACATTGCCCTCGCGGTCGACCACCGTCGCCGCGATCTGAATCCCCTGCTCGCGACAGGCCGCGACCGCGCCTTGAGCGGCCGTCACCGCGGCCTCGAGCGATAGACGCTGGAGCGGCACCACCAGCGGATCGGCCGACAGTGACGGGGTGGCGGCGATGGTCAGCGCAGCGGCAAGTGCCGGAATCATTCTGGTCATGCTGTCTCCTCTCAGGTTGGCTCGATCGTTGTTCGTTGTTCGTTGTTCGTCCATCGTTGGACCCCATCGGTCCAGTGTCTCGACGGTGCCTCCAGGGCCGACCCCAGACCAATGCTCGGGACCGACCCCCAGACCAATCCTCAGACCGACCTCAGTGCGATTCGATCCTCAGGGCCGATCGCTCGGGCCGACCTCAAGGCGCCCGATAGTGGGTCTCGATATAGTCGTCGACCATGCGCTTGAACTGCTCGGCGATCCCCGCGCCCTTGAGCGTGGCGATCTTCTCGCCGTCGACATAGACCGGCGCGGCCGGACGTTCGTCGGTCCCCGGCAGACTGATCCCGATGTTGGCCTGCTTGCTCTCGCCCGGTCCATTGACCACGCAGCCCATCACCGCGACCTGCATGGTCTCCACGCCAGGATAGCGAGTGCGCCACTCCGGCATGCGCTCGCGCAGATAGGTCTGGATGTCCTGCGCCAGATGCTGGAAGGTGGTGCTCTTGGTGCGACCGCAGCCCGGACAGGCGGTGACCATGGGCGCGAACGAGCGCAGCCCCATGGTCTGCAGGATCTCCTGGGCGACGATCACCTCGCGGGTGCGCGACTCACCCGGCGCCGGGGTCAGCGAGATGCGGATGGTGTCGCCGATGCCCTCCTGCAGCAGCACCGACAGTGCCGCGGTGGAGGCGACGATGCCCTTGGAGCCCATGCCGGCCTCGGTCAGCCCGAGATGCAGCGCATAGTCCGCGCGCTCGGCCAGCATCCGATAGACCGCGATCAGATCCTGCACCCCGCTCATCTTGCAGGAGAGGATGATGTGATCGCGCGGCAGGCCCAGCTGCTCGGCGCGCGCCGCGCTCGAGATGGCCGACTCCACCATCGCCTCGCGCATCACCTGATCGGCCTCGCGCGGCTGGGCCGAGCGGGCGTTCTCATCCATCATGCGCACGACCAGATCAGGATCCAGACTGCCCCAGTTCACCCCGATGCGCACCGGGCGATCGTAGCGACAGGCGATCTCGATCATGGTCGCGAACTGACTGTCCTTCTTCTCGCCGCGCCCGACATTGCCAGGGTTGATGCGGTATTTGGCCAACGCCTCGGCGCATGCCGGATAGTCGGTCAGGAGCCGATGACCATTGAAATGGAAATCACCCACCAGCGGGACATCGCAGCCCTGGGCATCGAGCGCGGCGCGGATCTCCGGCACCGCCCGCGCCGCCGATTCGTGATTGACGGTGATGCGCACCAACTCCGAGCCCGCGCGGGCAAGCTCGGTGATCTGCCGCACCGTGTCATCGATGTCGGCGGTATCCGTGTTGGTCATGGACTGCACCACGATCGGGGCTTGGCCGCCGATCACGACCCGGCCGATGCGCACCGGCTGGGTTTGGCGTCTTTCAATCGGAAATCGCATGAGACTCATAGTGCCTTTGCCGCTGGAGCGGTCCTGTCTGTTTTGATGCGGTCACTGAGCTGCCCGTCGTCACTGAACGGCGTCGTCGCTGAACGGCGTCGTCGCTGAACGGCGTTGTCACTGAATGGCGTTGTCACTGAATAACGTCGTCACTGAATGGCGTCGTCACTTTAGTTTGAAAGTGGTGCTAGGGCAACGCGGAGCGCAACCCCTGGACGATCGCCACATAGTCCGGATCCTCCTGCGAGATCCAACCGTGACGGACCAGAAAGTCGATGATCACCAGGTTGCAGTTGAGCTTGAACTGATCGGTCTCGCTCACCAGATAGGCGACCTCCTCCAGTGACATGCGGTAGAAGGTCTCGACCTCGCCATCGGTACAGCGTGGCACGAAGGAGTCCGGCAGCTCCAGGTCGTAGCAGAACATCACATCCGGCTTCAGCCCGCGCTCCGAATCGCGACAGTAGGTCACCGCGCCCACGCCGATCGCCCGATCGGCCAATGCCGCGGGCATGCCGGCCTCCTCGTGACACTCCTTGCGCAGATTCTCGGCCAGGGTCAGACCGTGGGGCAGACCACCACCGACCAGATTGTCGAGTCGTCCCGGATAGAGTCGGCGATCCGCCGCGCGGCGTCCCGCCCAGAGCTCGATGCCGTGCGGGGTGCGCACATAGCCATTGAGATGCTGACCGAAGGCGCGCATCCCGAAGAAGGGCGCCCCGGCGCGATCGATCAAGCAGCGCGCCTCGGCGCGTCCACCCGGGGTCACCGGATAGCGCTCGCCGTGCAGGTAGGGGATGAGGCCGTGCTCGTGCAGATCCTGGACGATCTCCTCCATGACCTTGGTGCGCTCAGCGAACTGCTCGGTCTCATCGAGCCACTCCAGGGCGTCGGCGCCGACGCGGAAATGACGCGGCCACCGGCGCAGCTCGGCCGCGGCACTCCGGCTCAGGCTGCCGAGTCGCGCCCCCCGGTGCAGCAGTGGGATGTGCTCGGCGGGCGCCCAGTCATTGCAGGCGCGGATCTTGTCGAGATAGCTCACCTTGTCTCAAGTCTCCTCTTGTCTCCAGTCTCCTCGGACTTCACCAGGCTCCAGAGACGCTCCATCTCGTCGCGAAGCGCCGGACTCGGCGTCTGCCCGGCCGCATGCAGATGGGCCTCGACCTGGCCGAAGCGCCGCTCGAAGCGATGACTGGCCGCGCGCAGTGCCTGTTCGGCATCCACCCCTAAGTGGCGCGCCAGATTGACGCACGAGAAGAGCAGATCGCCGATCTCGTGCACCCGCTCGCTCGGGTCGGCATGCTCGCTCAAGGTCTCGCGACACTCCTCGAGCTCCTCGCTCACCTTCGCGATGACCCCATCGATCTCGGTCCAGTCGAACCCGACCCTGGCCGCGCGCGTCTGCAGTTTCTGCGCGCGCAGCAGCGCCGGCAAGGCCTGCGCGACCCCCTCCAGCACCGTCGCCGACTGACGCTGGCGCTTGCGCGCCCGCTCCGCCGCCTTCTCCTGCTCCCAATGGGCGCGCACCGCCGCCGTGTCCGCCAGATCGGCCGCGCCAAACACATGTGGATGGCGGCGGATCAGCTTGTCACAGATGGCCTGGACCACATCGGCGAAGGCGAAACCGGCCTGCTCCTCGGCGATCCGCGCGTGATAGACGACCTGCAGCAACAGATCACCGAGCTCATCGCACAGCTCGCCGAGATCCTCGTTCTCGATCGCCTCGGCCACCTCATAGGCCTCTTCCAGCGTGTGTGGCAGGATGCTGCGGAAGGTCTGCACCTGATCCCAGGGGCAGCCCCCGACCGGGTCGCGCAGCCGCGCGACGATCTCGATGAGATCAGTGATCGAATCGTGTCGTGTCATGGTCGAGTGTCAATGGCTCTCACGGATCCAGCCTCCGCTGATTCAGGATCGCACCCTCAGGCATAGGCACCGAACGCCAGACCCAAGAGGATCGAGCCGAGACCGCCCCATTTCCAGTAGGCCAGCGGAATCCCGATCAACTCATCCGGCTGCGATCGACTCGGGTCACGCACGATCGTAAAAAGATGAGGGCCGGCCAGGAACCAGGGCAGGAAGCCGAACATGACCGGCACCGCCAGCCACAATGGGACCGGCTCATTCAGGAACAAGGCAACCGCCACCACCGGCCAGCCAAGCAGATAGGCGGCGGTCAGCTTGGCGTCCAGCGACTTGTTCGCCGCCGTCACGAAGGTCAAGAGCGCAAAGATCCCCCAGACCGCGACGATGAGAATCAGCACGATCCTCATGAGTCGACACCGAGGGTCAGGGCGCCCGCTCCGATCCAAGCGGGTAGGGCGACCCCACCGATCCAAGCGGGCAAGGCGCCCGCTCCGATCCAAGCGGTCAGGGCGATCCCACCGATCCGAACGGGTAGGGCGATCCCACCGATCCAAGCGGGCAGAGCGCCCGCTCCGATCCAGATGGGACGGACGGCGGCACACTCTGATGCGCAAGGCAGACACGATTCGATCGGCATCACGACACGGCTATCCAAATCAACCTCATATGGTCAGCGGATCTTAGGCGATTTCCAGGACCGCATCCACCACAGGCGCCCAGACCCTCCAGGACCGCATCCACCATAGGTGCCCACATTTCGCAGGGCCGTATCCACCATAGGTGCCCAGACCTTCCAGGACCGTCCACCACAGGCGCCTACGCCACCGCGCCGATCCGCATGCACGCAGGCTGACATCCGCGCAGGCCGAGATCCACGCATGCAGACATCCGCCTAGGCTGACTCTGCGCATACAGACATCCCCGCATGCATCCCCGAATGCTCACGAACCCATTGACAAGACCAGCCGAAAGCTGCAACATTGCCGACTTCACGGCGACGGTGCCAGGCTCAATAAACCCAGCCCCGCCACCACTCAATCAGCACGCAGGCATGCGCGGCTGGAGAAAGACTCCACGGACGGAGTGTCATGATCAAAGCGCCCGTAGCTCAGTTGGATAGAGTACCTGGCTACGAACCAGGGGGTCGGAGGTTCGAATCCTTCCGGGCGCGCCATCCACACAAGAACAAGGCCGCAACATGCGGCCTTTTCTCATTCTGGCGTCCCGAAAAGCTGACGTACCGAAAAGTACCCATCGTCACGAATCATCACTGCAGCCGATGGTCAATGCAGAGCCAATCGAAATGTTGATTGCAACTGAGGATTCAGCGATCGCGAGCATCACGATGTCCAGCCACCAGAATGGCGCGGCACCAAAGGAGACGGGGCCTCCCGGCCCCGAGTAGCGAAGCTCGACCCTCGGGGCCAGGAGGCCCCGTCTCCTCTGGGGCGAGACGCCC
>RZZN01000237.1 GCA_009929855.1 Gammaproteobacteria bacterium | reverse complement strand
GCGTTGTCCTCGGCCAAGCGGCGATCCAAGGCTTTGAAGGCCCGCAAAGCATCCTCCGGACCCTCGCCTTTGGCCGCGTTCAAGGTACCAATTCGGTCACGGACCTTGGGAACCGACTCCTTGTCGATCCTTTGCACAAGCGTCGTGCTACCTGGTTCCAGGCGCATGAAATGCACATGTTCTTTCTCGCCAAGTAGAGCGGCAAGATCAAGCATGTATTCGGCCAACCGCGCCATCGGAATGGTGTCCGGTGTATAGGCATCGATCTTGAATTTGTATTCAATTATGTTTTCCACGGCCACGCCCTCCGACACCTACCAGTTTTACACGTTTTTCCTATGATTTTCCTAATATTTTTTAGTTCAAAAATAAAAAGCCCCCGGCTCTGGCGCAATCGTTCCAGGGCTGTCACGACGGCGGCACATTCCCCATGCTCTCGGCGATCCACGCCTCCAGCAGGGCCGCGAGCAGCCTGGCCTGTTACGACTGCCCCGCGCGCTGCACGCTGAACGAGACGCCTTCATGCGCCTTCAAATGCGCGACCACGGCGAAGAGATTGTCGGCCCGGGGGTTCCCCTGCTCGCTGAGCATCCGCATCAGGCTCTTCGGGCTCTTGTGGAGCTGCGCCCCGAGCTGCTCGAACCCGACGGTCGCGTTGACGTAGTCGCGCAGAAGGACCTTGCCGGTGTCGAGATCGGCATTCAGAAAGGCATCGAGGGCCTCTTCCAGCAGGACGATCCGGAACTCCGGATCACGCTCGGCGCGGGCCTTGACGGTGTCTTTGAAATTTCTGGTGAGTGCCATGGCATCACCCTCCTTTCTTACGGTGTTTGTAATCCTGCCAGTACGCCCTGGCCTGGTCGATATCGCGCTGTTGCCGCGTCTTCGTCCCGCTAACGAGCAGGATCACGAGCCGTTGCCCGTCCTGCCCGAAATACACGCGGGTATCCGGGACCGAAATCGATCCGCCGCTCGGAAACGCCCTCCCCGACCGGCTTCACGTCCCCGAAATTCCCGGTCTCGATGCGGGCAATCGCCGCGCGGACCTTCGCCGCGGCCCGCGCCTCGCTGACCTCGCCGCGTGCCTGGGCGCTCACCTGCCGCTCGGTCTCCAGGACCTCCCTGCCCTGTCGCAACTCCTCGCGCAGGGACTCGACCACCCCGTCGAGCTTGCCGATTTCGGCGAGCATCTCGGCGCGTTCCTGCTCCAGGTCCCGCCGTGCTTGTAGTTCCGGGGCTTCTGGACGAAATCGATGATGGAGCCGTTATCGAGACTGTCGTGGACGGCGAAGTAAATCCAGTGCTGGTCGTCGTCGCGGGCGATGACGATCTTGTCGCCGGCCTGCGTGCGCATGACCGCGGAGTTCCTGGAGTTGGCCTTGCGGTCAAGGACATCGCCTTGCGCGGCGGCATACTCCGAGAGGTTGATCTGCGTCTTGAAGTCTTCGAGCTCGTCGTCCATACCGGTCTCCCCTTCCCCGCCTCCGATCTTCCTGTCAAGCCATAAATTCAGCTTATATCTTCTTTTTCCTACCGTTGAAAGACTCTTGAAGCACGTTCGCTACCACCGGCACCACCCTACCCTCGCTCATCCCGCCCATCACACACCGATCCGCCCATACCGCTCCACACACCACGCCAACCGCCCGCGCGCCGTGCACTGAATCCGTCCGAGCAGCTCATGAGTGACCTCGGCCAGCGCGTAGCGCTCGCGCAGGGTCTGCTCCAGGTGCGCGGTCATCTCGGCATCGGCGAGTGCGCGGTGGGCGCGCTCGGCCACCGCCAATCCGGCATGGCGGACCAGGGTGCCGAGTTGATGATTGGGTGATTGGGTGATTGGGGGAGTAGACGGCGGGACAGCAGCAGCGAGCAGATGAACGGGTGACCGGCGGTCCGGCCGATCCGGGTCAGCTCCGCCACCCAGAACTTGCGATCGAAGGCGGCATTGTGGGCCACCACGGGTGTGTCGCCGACGAAGTCAGCGACCTCGGCCATCACCTGCGCCGCCGGCGGGGCCTCGCGGACCATGGCATTGGTGATCCCGGTGAAGTGCTCGATGAAAGGCGGGATGCGTCGCCCCGTATTCATGAGGCTCTGATAGCGCTCGACGATGCGTCCGTCGCGGACCCGCACCGCGGCGATCTCGGTCGCGCGCTCACCCAGGTGGGGGGAGTGACCGGTGGTCTCGAAATCGATGACGACGACTGACTCCACGTCTCCTCCGTGGCGC
>RZZN01000236.1 GCA_009929855.1 Gammaproteobacteria bacterium | reverse complement strand
GATTATGCAGGAGATGAATATGCAGAAGAAAGAGAAGCTAAAAAAGAAGAATGGATGGCCAAATATGATGTAAGTTTTTCTGAAGACGCTTTGTTTAATGATAGAAATTTCTTTATTAAAATGAAGGAACAGGAAAAATATATGTCAGATTTTTGGAAAAATGCTTTACAGCCAGGTAATGAGGCTCTTAGAGATTATTATGAAATGTATACAAGACTTAATGAAGAATTTTCTGGTATGACTGGTAACTCAGTTAATACCAGATTTATTGCTAATGTTGCTAAAGATTTAGCTGACGGTATTGCTGAAAATGGCCCAATAGCTTTCTTTAGGATTGGTGGTATGATTAAGAAAGCATTAGAAGTAAGACAAAATGATGCTGTAATGGGATCTACCGTTAATGGTGAAAAAATTAGAACTATTCCTTTATTATTTACAGATAGTTTAACAGAAGAAATAACAAAAAATGAAAGAAATTCTATAATTGAAGAAGTTAAAAACATTAAAGATGAAAAAGGAAAACCTAAATATATAGAAGGCTCTAAAGCTTTTAATGATATGGTTAGTTCTAAAGAATTTACTCTTAGTAAACAAAAAGGTAATAAGTATAAATCAAGAGATTTATCTAAAAGTTTAATGTTGTTTGCTAATAGTGCATTATCCTATAAACATTTATCTGAAACTGAAGATATTGTAAAATCTATCCTTTATTATATGAAATCAGGTGCTGGTGCTCATCATGCTACTGATAAATACGGTAGAAGGATAAAAGATGCTTATGATAATACAGTAGTGCCAGCATTAGGAACACCTAAAAAAGAAATTGAATTATATGAGAAGTTTATTGATGCTTTGTGGTATGGTCAAAGAACACAAAACAAAGATAAATTATTATTTGATAAATATTCAATGACTAAGGGAGTACAAAAAACAATGCAATATATTGCTGTTAAAGCACTTGGACTTAATGCTTTTGTTGCTTTTGGTAATATTATTAATACATTTTCTAATGTGGTAATGTCTGGTGCTGAAGGTATTTATTTTAAAAAAGCTATAAGAAAAACTTTAGATATGCTTAGGGATGAAAATCAAAGGAAAAAATTTTTGGCTGCTTCTGCATTATTTGAACCGTTTGCTACAAATACTAAATATCTCAAAGTTAATAAAATATCAGCAAGTAAAGTAAGTAAACTTTTAACAATGGATAATTTATTTTATTTGATGCGTAAACCAGATGAATTTGCTGAAATGACTATACTTAATGGTATGATGCATCAATTTGGAATTAAAGATGGTAAACTTACAAGACTTACAACAGAAAATGACCCTGATTCAATTAATAACAGATTAAAATATGATGCAGCAAAAGATACATGGTATGTAGAAGGCATGACTGATAAAGATTTTGTTAAATTCAGGCAAATGGTTATACATGTATCTTATAAATTAAAAGGTAATAAGGGAGAAGGGTATATAAGTAGTACTGATTTAACTATTTATACACAAGCTTTAATGCAATTTAGAACATGGATGCCTGGAGTAATTCAAAATAGGTTTGGTGCTACTAAGTATAATGAAGATATAATGATGTTTGAACAAGGTAGATTTTTAACCTTTGCAGGTGAACTACATGGAGCATGGAGTGAGAAACTTAAAGCATTAGGAAGTTTAGCTAAAGAGATGATGTTTATTAAATCTTTTAACGCTAAAGATGGGAGATTGAATCAAGAAGCGGCTAAATTTTATTTTGAAAAATTTCTTAGTGAAAATCCTAGTTTAAAAGGTAAAGTAACCCTACAACAATTCTTAGAAATGAGGGAAGCTAAATTAAGGGGTATGGCAGCAGAACTAAGAATGTTTGCTATGTTATATATGCTTGTATCTTTAATGGGAAGATTGTTATTTGGTGGTGATGATGAAGAAAAACAAGATGCTGTAATGGCTTTCTTTTCAAGGAATAGTTATAGAATAGCAAATAGAGGTTTACTTGAATTAAGTTTCTTTTTTAATTTTCAATCTACTTTAAGATCATTTGTTATTTCACCAGCAGCTATTCTTAAACCTATAAAAGATTTACCTAAACTTATAGCTAACACAAGAGATGAAATAATAGACAGTTTATATGGTGAAAATTCACCTAACGATAAAACAGGTTGGTGGTATTATGGATTAGATTATATTCCAGTAGGAAACCAAGTAATAGATTTCTTTGATTATTTTGGAACTTGGAAT
>RZZN01000235.1 GCA_009929855.1 Gammaproteobacteria bacterium | reverse complement strand
TCCCAGATGGCGCGGTCGGATGTCGCGACTATTGATGATGAGCAGGATCAAGAGTGTCGCCCCGATCACCAATGTCCCACTGCGTGAATAGGTGCCGACCAACGCGGCCAAGTTGATGAGGATCAAGATCGCGGCGAAGAGTCTCGACCAGAGATGTCTGGCATGAAAGAGCCAGAACACCAGAAAGGGCATGCCGAAGATGATCTGCAAGGCCAATGAATTCGGATCGGTGGTCCCGCCGGTGCTGCGACTGAAGGTCGCCCCCTCGGAGAACCCACTCATGCCAGTGAGATTGCCAAGCACCGCGAGCAACGAGCCAAGCGAGACCGAGAGCGAGATCACGATCGGGATATGCTTGATGAGGCTCTCGCGATCGAGCATGGCAATGGTCAAGGTGAAAAACAGCATCGCGACCAGCAGCAGAGACACCTGATGCGCGACATAGCCAAGATCGTCCGAGAAAAAGGACGACAACAGGCTCACGGCCAGGTACAGCAAGAACCAAGGCCACAGATTGGACTTGAGACTCGCCACGAATCCGCGCTCGACGAGCAGACGGATCAGCAAGAGCACCAACAGGATCAAGGCGAGCAGCCAATGGATCTTGATGCTTTCCAGAGGCCCCGCGATCTTGCGAAAATTCCCGAACGGAATCAAAAAGATGATTGCATACAGCCCGATCTGCGGACGGCGACCGATGGCCAGCAGTGCGAGCGCGCCCAAGGCGGGGGCAATCGCCAGGTAGGGGTATGGTGTCGTCAATGGCAGGATGGTGGCCAGGACAAAGACCACCACCACCGGGAGCCAGATCAGATCAATCGTTCGCTGGGCTGTCAGCCTGGCCATTGTGTGCGTTGGGCTGTTTCAATGCGCGCTCGAGCCGACCCCGCGCCTGTCTAGGGCTCCTCGACCCGCAGCTCGCGAGGGGCCGGCAGTGGCGCATGCGTCCAGTCCGTATAGCCGACATTCTTGCCAGGACGACTTGGAACGACGACCGGAAAATCGGTTCGATGGACCACATTGATCAGATATGACTGCCAGCTGTCGTCACCCTCGGACGGATAGTCGGCCTGCTCATGCAACCATTGAAAGGCGCGCAGCAGGGCTTGATCCTGCCAATCGAATGCGGGATAACCCGCGCGCTGCAAGATGACTGCTTGGGCGAGCGCCCCCTGCAGCCCCTCGTAGACATAGTTTTCCTGGGGTGGTGGCCAGGTGAAACCGCCGGCGCGGCGCTGCTCATCGGGCAGTACACCATCGATGCTGTGGCCATCGCGCATCGAGCCCTTTGGATTGATCCCCACCGGATTGTTGGGATCGGCTTGCCAATCGAGCGCGCCATACTTGAATCCCGCGTAACTCGCACGGTCTCCCAGCCAGCCCTTGAAGATGGCCGCCACCTGCGCGATCTCGTCCGCATTGCCGAGATAGGCCGCGGCGGCGAGCCGGCTCGCGCCCGCGTGCGTGCCCCAGTTGTTGGGACGCTGGGCATTGGTCGTGCGCAGTGTGCGCCCCTCGCTCATGGTCTTGTCGAGGACCGTCACCAGCCAGGCGCGAAATCGAGCATCCTCGTCAGCGGGTAGACCCACCAGATCGGCGGCCAAGACATAGGCGATCAGCTCACGGCCGAGGGCGAGACTCTCGCCGCCCTCCTCGGTCCCCATGGCGGCCATGCAGGCCGCGATCACCTCGTCGCGATAGCGCGGCTCGCCGGTGCGCACGTAGGCCAATGCCTTCGCGAAGACCCAGACATTGGTCATGTCATCCTGGTTGGACAGGTTTGGAGCGTCGGTGGATCTTGCGGCATCCACCAACAAACGCTCCCAGGCCGGACCTTCAATGGGGAGTGACTTCAAGTGCTGCCGGTCGATCCAGATGCCTTTGGACAAGGCCTCCATATCGGGCGCAGCCGCGCGAGCCGCCCATGGCGAGATCAACACCGAAGCCAGCAACAGCGTTGCAAGACGACGAAGAACAGGGATCATAAGAATTACTCTCAATGTGTTTGGCTGGACGCTGCCGTTGAATCTGACCGATCACCACCTCAAGACAACTATAGACCCTCGGCGAGAGATTCGGCGGTCGTCATCTCGATTTCAGCCCATCCCTGAAGCCGACACGAAATGCTGTTGGATGCTTGTTTTCGTTCTGCAAACAGTCATCATATGATTATACTGATCATGAGTGAGACGAAAGATCCCGCGCCATCATCATGGCCATCCGCTTGACCGTCATCATGGCCATG
>RZZN01000234.1 GCA_009929855.1 Gammaproteobacteria bacterium | reverse complement strand
GAGTCCAGTCGCGGTCCAGCGCCTGGCTGATCTGCTCGCCGATCCCGCGGTGCTCTTTCTGGATGGATTCGCGCTCACGCGGCTGCAGAAAGACCCCAAGCTCCTCGCGGCCTACGGTGGCCAGCCGGATGAGGCCACGCTGCGGCGCATCCTGCACGCCAGCCTGACCCTGGACCCCGCGCAGACCCCGGAGGTCCTGCGCTTGAGCTATCAGGGTCAGGACGAGGCGCTGGGTCGGGCGCTGGTCGGCTTCTACACGGAGCGCCTCATGACGCGCATCGACGAGGGCCTGGCGCGCGTCCAACGCACTGAGGCCGCGCCCGCTGCGGTGCGCCTCGCGCCGGTGGACGACCTGCTCGTCGTGAGCAATAGGACACCCTGGAGTCCCGAGCGGCTCGCCCCGGCGATCACCGTCCTCATCCTGGCCGTGCTGGGCGTCCTGGTGCTGATCGCGATCCTCGAGCTCGCGGATCCATCATTCAAGTCGGAGCGTCAGATGGCGCGCTATCTGGGTGTCCCGGTGCTCGGCGCGATCCCGGATGCCACGCCCTTGGCCAAGCGTCTGGCGCGCGACGCGGCGCCACCGACCTAGCCGATCGCCGCCTCGCAACCCCGCGCGCCCGCTCAGGCGATGCTCGTCCACTCTCAGTCAGGGTCAAGCACATGAACACCTTCAACACAAGACTCATCGGTTGCGGTCTGCTGCTGTCGCTCGGCGCGACTGCCCTGCCGGCCCTTGCCGCTCAATACAAGCTCTCCTGGGAGCCGGTCGAGGATGCCCGGGTGGCCGGCTATCGGGTCTATTATGGCCAGGGCCATCTTGATGATGATCAATGGGTGGACGTCGGCAATGTCACCAGCTACACCTTCGCCGATCTGGATCCCAATCAGGTCTACTATTTCGCCGTCAAGTCGCATGACGGCGGCGCGCAAGAGTCGCAACTCTCCACCGAGGTCACCTCGGGTTATTTCCGCCTGGTCATCGGCATGGGACCCGACCCGCTCAATGGCGGGCAGCTCGTCGTCCTCAACCAGAATCAGGCGGCCGAGCGCGAGGTGTCGGTGGCCTGGAGCGCCTACAACCAGCTCAGCGGCGAGTCGCGCGTGGCCACCGGAGACATCGATGGTGACGGACGCGACGAGGTCGTGATCGGCTTTGGCCCGGTCGATCAGCCCGACTTGCCCGACGGGCGCTTCCTGGTGCTCGATGACGATTTCTCGTTCGCGCGCTGGGGACAGGTCGAGTGGCCCGATTACAACCTCGCCAATGGCGAGACCCGTCCCGCGCTCGGCGACATCGATGGGGACGGCAAGGATGAGATCGTGATCGGACTCGGCGCGGGTGGCAACGGCATGCTCCAGGTCTTCTCATCGACCGACGCTGGACTCGTCTCACTCGGCTGGGCCGAGCTTGGCTGGACCGACTATGCACAGGCCAATGGCGAGACCTGGCCGTCACTGGGCGACATCGATGGTGACGGCTTGGCTGATCTGGCGATCGGCGTGGGCAACGGCGGTGGCGGCACGTTGGTCATCAAGACCGGGTTCGACCCGGCCAGTCTCGCAAGCGGCGGCGATCCAACATGGCGAGACCAAGTGCAGGCCAGCGTGCCTTGGGCCGAATACGCCACCCAGGTCGGCGAGACCCGCCCCGCACTGGGTGATCTCAGTGGCGACGGCACCGCCGAGGTCGTGGTCGGCCTGGGCCAGGGGGGTGGCGGCTATCTCGAGATCTTCGACTATCAGGCCCCCGCGCTGGTCCATGTGGGCACGGCCGGGATCCATTGGCCCGAATACAATGCAGAGAACGGCGAGACCCGCCCCGCACTAGGCGACATCGATCAGGATCAACGCGCGGAGATCATCGTCGGCCTCGGCGAGGGCGGCGCGGGCTATGTCGACCTGCTCGATGACCAGAGCTGGCAATACGCCAGTCTCGGCATGCTCCAGATCGGCTCGGCGGACTCCCAGGCCGCGGGCGGCGCCTCCTGGCCGGCCTTCAAACAGGAGCGCCTGCTGGCCGCGGTGACCCCACCGCCTCCGCCGCCTCCGGTCGAGTACAGCCTGACGGTGCTCAAGGGCGGCACAGGCAGCGGGACAGTGGGTGGCGGAGGACTCTACACCGCCGGAACCATGGTGACCCCGACCGCGAGCGCCGCCGCCAACTCCACCTTCGACGGCTGGACACCCACGAGCTGCGCCGCGCCCTTCGCGCTCACCACCGACACCACCTGCACCGCCACCTTCAC
>RZZN01000097.1 GCA_009929855.1 Gammaproteobacteria bacterium | reverse complement strand
ACCCCAAAGGAGTCGGGGCCTCCAGGCCCCGAGTGAGGAGATTCTCAAGCTGATGATGAAGGCGCACCGCAGCACCACGCCACCCGCTCGAGCCACCAGCACAATGGAGCCGGGGCCTCCGGACCCCAAAGGAGTCGGGGCCTCCAGGCCCCGAGTGAGGATCTTTCCACGCCATCGTCCCAGACGACGCATCCATCGACGTAATGAGCGTTCTGCCCAGAGATCGTCGGTGCGGATGTCCTTCCTCGGGGCGAGGACGCCCCGACTCCTCTGGTCTTCTGCCCTGGTTTCAGCTGACCTTGATCTCGAGTTGCTCGCCGGTCTCTGGGTCGGTGAGGTGGACGGCGCAAGCGATGCATGGGTCGAATGAGTGGATGGTGCGGAGGATCTCGATCGGTTGCTTGACGTCGACCATCTGGTGGTTGTCTTGCAAGGCGGCCTCGTAGGCGCCGGGTTGGCCTTGTGGGTCACGGGGGCCGGCATTCCAGGTCGAGGGGACGACCGCTTGGTAGTTGGCGATCTTGCCGTTCTCGATCACGATCCAGTGTCCGAGAGCGCCGCGTGGGGCCTCCATGTAGCCGGCGCCGCGGGCCTGGCGGGGCCAGCTCGCGGGATCCCAGAGCGTCTCGTTGAAGGTGCGGGTGTCGCCTGACTTGATGTTGGCGATCAGCTCTCCATACCAGCCGAGCGCGTTGTCGGTGAAGATCTTGGTCTCGAGCGTGCGTGCCGCAGTGCGGCCCAGGGTGGAGAAGAGCGCGCGCGTGGGCAGCTGGAGCTGGGTCAGTGTCATATCGACCAGTTCGCGGGCCATCTCGTTGCCGCTGGCGTAGAGGATGAGGACGCGGGCCAGTGGACCCACCTCCATGGCGTGTCCCTTCCAGCGGGGCGCCTTCATCCAGGAATAGCCGTCGCTCACGTCCAGATGCGTGTAGGGCGGCTTGACCCCGCCGCGGGCGTCGTATTCCAGAGTGGTCTCGCCCGCGTAGGGGTGTAGACCCTGGTCGTTGCCGCCGGAGTAGTCGTACCAGGAGTGGGCGATGAACTCTTGGATCTGACTCTCGTCGTGCAGGTCGATCTCGTGCAGGGTGCTCAGATCGCGGTTGAGGATGGCCCCGCGTGGGATGAGGAAGTTGGCCGGGTCCATGGCCGCGGCCATCGGCAGATCGCCGAAACTCATGAAGTTGCCCAGTCCCTCGCCGCGCTCGCCCCAGTCCTTGTAGTAGCCGGCGATGGCCAGTGTGTCCGGGATGTAGACCTGATCGACGAAGGTCTGCATCTGTTGCAGGATCGAGAGGACCTCGGCGAGTCGCTTGGCGTTGATGGCCGAGTCCGAGTTCAGATCGATGGGGGAGGGCACGCCGCCGACCACGAAGTTCGGGTGCGGATTCTTGCCGCCGAAGATGGCATGCAGCCGCGCCACGTCGCGCTGCCAGGCGAGCGCCTCCAGATAGTGGGCGACCGCCATCAGGTTGGCCGCGGGCGGCAGCTTGTAGGCTGGATGGCCCCAGTAGCCGTTGGCGAAGATGCCGAGCTGGCCCGATTCGACGAAGGTCTTGATGCGCTTGCGGATGTCTGAGAAGTAGCCGGGCGATGACTTGGGCCAAGCGCTGATGGATTGGGCCAGTGTGGAGGTCTCTTGCGGGTCGGCGTCGAGCGCGCTGACCACATCGACCCAGTCGAGCGCGTGCAAGTGATAGAAATGCATCACATGATCGAGCGCGAACTGCGAGCTGATCATGAGGTTGCGGATCAGCTGGGCATTGAGCGGCAGCTCGACCTGGAGCGCGTCCTCGACGGCGCGCACCGAGGCGATGCCATGCACCAGTGTGCAGACTCCGCAGATGCGCTGGGCGAAGGCCCAGGCGTCGCGCGGATCGCGGCCTTGCAGAATCGTCTCGATGCCGCGCACCGAGGTGCCCGAGCTGTAAGCCTGGGCGATGTTGTCGCCCTCCATCTGGGCCTCGATGCGGAGATGGCCCTCGATGCGGGTGATGGGGTCGACGACGATGCGTTCACTCATGACTCTATGTCTCCTGCTGGGGGCCGGCGTGCCGGCCCCGCGTCAACCGGGTGAGGGCCGGGCGTGGGCTAGGCGGCCGATGCTGGGCTCGACGTCGACTTATCGACCAGATGCTCGGCGATCATCTCGGTCAGACCGACGACCGGGATCTCCATGTTGAACTCCTCGAGACCTTCCTCGAGCTGGGTGCGGCAGGTCGCGCACATGGTCACCATGCGATCCGGCTTGACCTCCTCGATCTGGGCCTTCTTGCGCTTGAAGGCGGTCATCTTCAGCTCTTCGGCGCGCTCGTTTGAGCTCACGCCACCGCCGGCGCCACAGCACCACTGGAATTTGCCGTGCTCGTTGAGATCGACGAAGTTCTCAGCGACCAGGTTGACGAGGTTGCGCTGCTGCTGGATGACACCGCTCTTGCGCGCCAGGTTGCAGGGATCGTGCATCGAGAGCCGATCGGTCTCCATCCCCTCGGTCTGGATGCGGCCGCTCGCGCGCAGCTCGTCGAGGACCTCGATGATATGGAAGACCTTGAAGGGGTAAGCGCGACCGATCAGGTTCGGGCCTTCCCAGCGAATGGCGGTGAAGGCGTGACCGCATTCTGGGCTGATGACCTTGGACACCTTGAGCTTCTGCGCAGCGGCCACGACACGTTCGACCAGCTGCGCGGCGATGTCCTTGTTGCCGATCTGGATACCGGCGTTGGTCGCCTCGTAGCAGTCGGTGGAGAGCGTCCAGGTGACCCCGGCGTGGTCGAAGATCTTGGTGATGGCCTCGAGATACTCGGGGAAGTTGATGATCTCCATCGAGGAGAGCAGCACGAGATACTCGGCGCCCTCGCGATCGACCGGCACCTGGAGTCCGCTGCTGGTCTGCACGTGCTCGATCTGCACCTGCAGTGTCTTCCATTGCAGACCCATGGGGCTGCCGGTCTGGACCGCGCGCACCGAGGCGGCGATCAGCCCCTCGGGAGCGTGTCCGGCCTGCACCATGCCCTCGCGCGATTTGCGGATCATGAGTGCCAGATCATTGCCGACCGGACAGACCATGGAACAGCGTCCGCACATGGAGCAGGAGTCGTAGAGTAGCTCCTCCCACTCGGCCAGCATCTCGTCGGTCACCTTCTTCTGGAGTCCGACCAGACTCTTGAGCTTGCCCCAGAGTGTGAAGTCCCGCTCCCAGATCAGGCGCAGTGGCTCCAGCTTGAGGATGGGCGTGTATTTGGGATCGCCGGTCTCGACGTAGAAGGGACAGGCGCTGGCACAGATGCCGCAGTGCACGCAGCTGGAGAAGAAGGCGGCGACGGGTCCATCGACCTCGGCGCGGAAGGCGGCAAGACCCCGTTCGAGTGTCAGCTCGCTCATGACTGAACCCCCTTGCGGCCGTAGGCGGCCCCGTTGTACCAGCGCGCGATCACGGCGGTGAAGATGTGGGTGAGCTTGGTGAAGGGCAGGATGATCAGCATGATCTCGGCGGCCAGGATGTGCATGCCGAGGATCAATGGGTAGGGATTGACCATGCGGGTGTAGGCCAGCCAGCCGGTCAGCACGACCGCGAAGACCACCGTCCAGACCAGATAATCCTCCAGTGTGCTGATGCGCCGCTTCACCGGGTGGGTCATGCGATGCACCAGCGTGGCGATCAACGCGATCAAGGTGACGGCGGTGACCAGGCTGATCAAGGGGTTGGGCAGCGCCGGCCAAGAGAGTCCGGTGAGGCTCTTGATCAGCTCGATATGCGGCAGGAAGAGCAGGAGTGCGATCAGGAAGCCGACGTGCCAGATCCAGCCGACCACGACGTTGAAGGGCGCGCGCTTGAAGGTGCCGGGGTCGGCGAAGCTGCGTGTGACGACGGTCGTCAGACCCGGTTTCCATTCACCGGCGCGCGGCTCGGCGAAGTTCTTGGCGCGCCCGAGCATGAAGATCTCGGCGATGCGCACCAGCAGACCGATCGCGAAGATGGCGATCGCGATGTCGAACATCGGACCCTTGGTCCACAGCAGAAATTCCATCGAGCCGCTCATAGTTTCTGCTCCAATTCCTCGACCGTGACGGGCTGGCGGTGCGCCTCGGCCTTCTTGGTCTGTACCTTGCTCAGCCCCGCCACGGCGCCACCGACGACAGCGCCCGCCGCGGCCGCGCCGAGGACGTTCATCCCCGAAGCGCTAATGGGCACCGACACTGGGTTGTAGAAGCCGCCGGCATCCCAGAAGCGTGGCTCCGAGCAGCCGAGACAGGGATGACCAGCCTCGACCGGCCAACTGGTCCCGTCGTTCCAGCGCATGGTGGCACAGGCGTTGTAGGTGCTCGGACCCTTGCAGCCGAGTTGATAGAGACACCAGCCAAGGCGCGCGCCCTTGTCGTCGAAGCTCTTGGCGAAGTCGCCCTTGTCGTAGAAGGGACGCCGGTAGCAGCGGTCATGGATGGACTGACCGTAGAAGGCCAGCGGACGTCCATAGGCGTCGAGCTCGGGCAAGGTGCCGAAGGTCAGATAGTGCACCAGCACGCCGGTGATGACCTTTGGAATGGGCGGACAGCCAGGGACGTTGACGATGGGTTTGTCCTTGACCAGCTCCATCACCGACTTGGCACCGGTCGGGTTCGGGTTGGCACCCGGAAGCCCGCCGAAGGCGGCGCAGGTGCCGATGGCGATGACGGCCGCGGCATGCTCGACGGTCTCCATCAGCATGTCATAGTTGCTGTGACCGGCCACGGTGGAAAAGCCGGGGTTGGCGTCTGGACCTGGGATCGAGCCGTCGACGAGGACCAGATACTCGCCGGCATGGTCACGCATGGCCTGCGTGCGCGCCAGCTCCGCGGCATCGCCCGCGGCGGCCTGCAGGGTGTGGTGATAGTCCAGCGAGATGATGTCGAGGATCAGATCCTCCACCGTCGGGGCATGGCTGCGGGTCAGCGACTCGGTGCAGGCGGTGCATTCCTGGAATGAGAGCCAGATCACCGATGGTCGCTTGGCCTGCTCGAGCGCGGCGGCGATGGTTGGCACCAGGGTCGGCGGCAGCGCCATCATGGAGGCCGTGGCGGCACAGAATTTCAGAAAGCCGCGGCGCGAGACACCGCGCTCGCGCAGGCTTTCGCCGAGTGTCTTTTCGATGGGCTTGTCTAAGGTCTTGGGGGCGGCCATGGTCCCTCCTCAGCGGGTGTCAGGACGTCAGAGACGATGCGCTCGCCTCCGCGCTCAGGCGGGCGTCGAGCGTGGCGATCGCGTCGTCGAGGTCGTGCGGCTGCGGACGCAGGATCTCCGGGACGGTCGCGATCTCGAGATGCAGGGCGAGGCGTTGCGCCTCAGAGCTCAGATAGTCGACCAGCCAGACCCCGGCGATTCCGGTCTCCTGGATCCGGGTCGGCCCGAGTGCATCGACGCTGGCCTGGACCTCGCCCGTGCCGAGTACGGAGAGTAGATGATCCAGGTCGCCCGGCCCGAAAGGCATGGCCGCTAGGTCGATCTTGGTGGTCTCGCCGGTGGTGATCAGACGGTCCAGCGCGTGACGCAGCTCATACAGGATGGGCGTGGCATTGCCATGTCGGCGGGCCAAGCAACCCGCGGCCGTGCGGTCGCCAAGTGGCCTGGTATCGAGGGTGACTGGGATGTGGTTCAGTGATGGCATGACAACTGACCTTCGGCCTACTAACCATGGCAAGTGTAGTGGATCACAGCGCACTTGCATTTGATGTAGAGCAGTTGATCAGTAGATTAGCGATGTCGAATATCTGTTATGAGCTAGGGCTAGGGCTAGGGCTAGGGCTGGAGCTTGGGCTGGAGCTTGGGTTGGAGTGAGGATGCCCCGCAAGTTGAGTTGGGCATCCAGAGGAGTCAGGCGCTCAGAGGAGTCGGGGCGTCCTCGCCCCGAGGAAGGAGTGTGGCGACGCCGATCCTGAGGCAGAGCGCTTGTGAAGGCTCGAGCTGGCCTGATGGCGCGCGAAGATCCGCATTCGGGGCCTGGAGGCCCCGACTCCTCTGGGTTCGCAGGCCTTCAAGGGAGTCGGGGCGTCCTCGCCCCGAGGAAGGACATGCTCAGTCATTCCAGCGCAATAGGAGCGACTGAATGATCGCCAATGCATGCGGGACTGCCTGTTCCACCTCAGGGGTGAGTCGCTCGCCCCAGCCGATGTGGGCTGGCTCGATGCCGATCAGGGCGCGCCGCTCGGGGAGTGTGTCAGTGAGTCGGGCGATATCCATCAGGTCGGCGAGGCTGACCTCGTGAACGCTGTTGGCGTGACGACCGAGCTGCTCATCCATCGCGGCGCCCTCGAACAGACGCACGCTGCCCGGTGCATCGCCCATGGCGGCGGCGTCGACTACGATCAACCGTGCGCACTCGGCGATCGGCAGGGCGAGCGAGAAGCCGAGCGTGCCGCCGTCGATGAAGCGCAGGCGCGCATCCTCTCCGTGCGTCCGCTCCAGTCGGCGCACGACCTCGGCCCCGACCGCCTCATCGGTCATGAGCACATTGCCGATGCCGAGGATGAGTGTGGTCGGTTGCGCGGTGTCGATCCGCGCGGTATCGTCGTTGCTCATCGCGCAACCTCGTGATGTCGCTTGTGCCCGTGATCGCGGCGCGCGCTGTGGCGGCTCGTCATGCCGCATCGATCGACCATCGGGTTTCCGCGTCGTCTCGTCATATCGCATCGCTCGATCATCAGGTCACCGAGGACCCCCGCTCATGTGTCTGGGTATCCCCATGCAGATTCAGTCCATCGATGGTTTCCTCGCCCGTTGCGTGGCGCGGGGCGCCGAGCGCGAGGTGAGTCTCTTCATGCTCCAGGACGAGGGGATCGGTGTCGGTGATTATGTGGTGGTGCATCTCGGTCATGCGATCGATCGGGTGTCGCCGGAGGACGCGGCCGCGGCATGGGAGATCTATGACGCCATGCTGAGTGCCGACGAGGGCCGGTCCGACCGCTGACCATGTGTATGATCCCGTGCGGCGCCGGCGTCGGTCACTCCATCTGGCGCTGGACCGCCGTGCCACCAGGCTTTCGGGATGACCAGGCTCGACATTGCGGTCTCGGCATCCCGGGCGTGGTCTCGCAGCCTGGGTCTCGTGGATTGGCTCTTGTCGCCCTCGTCGCGCAGCTTGGAACCCGCGAGCGCAGCCTGCGCGCGTCTGGTCGAGACGCGTCGAGACACGCTCAGTTCAGGAAGGCGTTGGCTAGTGCGTATTGATGGTCGGCTTCGGATTGCTCCGGTGCGTCGTCCTGTTCGATGAGTGTGCAGTTGACCGCCATGCGCGCCTGCATGGCCGCCTTCCATGCGCGATTCAGCCGCTCACTGGCCACCGCGTCAGGCGTCAGCGCTGCGGCCGCAGCCGCGGCGACGAAATGATCCGCCTGCGCCAACCAGTCGGTGTCCTTTCCGCAATCAGTGTAGGTTTTGGTCGCATAGGCCTTTGCCGCCTTGAAGGCATCCTCGAGCTCGGCCTCGGTGACCTGCTCCTGCAGACCGGTCGCGATGGCGCGATTGACACGATCATCCCGGCTCAAGTGCATCACATTCTCGGCGAAACGTGCCCCGAGGATGCGTTGTTGTGTTGGGGTGAGTGCGTTCAAGGCTGCACGCAGCGCGTGATCGTTGCTGATTTGAGACATGGCGAAAGGCTCCTCGATCCGACGTGGTCGATACTCATGTATATCACCAGATTCCAATATAGATCACATTGACCTAAATCACCTGGATCTTGCATCGACATCGCTCACGTCGCCCCACATGGATCAGCGACCGGCCTAGAGTGAATGGCCTCAGGGGTTCCAGAAGACCTCGCTGGGCGCATGAATTCACCCCCATACGAGTGGATCCTTTGCGGGAGCTCGCCTGAGTCGCTTCAGACGGCCGAGCCGGCCGAGGTTGACCGGATGATGGTCATGCTCGCATGATGCTGCGGCTGGGTCGAATGGGGTGAGCGGACGCATGGTCGGTCGTCGCTGGGTCCAGCGGCGAGTGGAGTGTGGCTGACTCTGTCCCCTTGGCCGGATCTTTCACTCGACTCCTCCAGCGAGTCTTCGTGTGATCCGTCCCACGGCTCGACCAATGACCCGTCGTGTCTCTTGTCGTGCTCCTCATCGAGTCGAGCGGATCGAACGATCGATGATCATGACATCCGTTGGTCACCGCTGAGCGACCCCTGATCATACGCTTCGTCTCTTCTGAACAGCCATGGAACATCCATGAAACGAACCGTTTTTTTCGTCTCCGAGAGTACCGGGATCACTGCCGAGACGCTTGGCCATAGTCTCTTGTCGCAGTTCGACACCATCGATTTCGAGCAGGTCTACATGCCGTATATCAACACCGAGGCGCGCGCCAAGGCGTTGACCCAACGGATGCAGGAGGCGGCCGACCGAGATGGGGTCCGTCCCGTGGTCTTCGCCACCATGCTCGACAACGAGATTCGCGCGATTCTCGAGGCGGGCAATTGTTTCTACATGGAGTTGTTCGAAGGCTTCGTCGAGCCCTTGTCGGCTGAGCTCGCCGTTCCGCCGAGCCGCAAGTCTGGGCGGAGTCATGCGATCACCAAGCCGAGCTCATACACCAAGCGGATCGAGGCGATCAACTTCGCCATGGCCAACGATGACGGGGTGCGGCCGGACAATTTCAAGCGCGCCGATGTGCTCTTGATCGGCGTCTCGCGCGCCGGTAAGACCCCGACCTGTCTCTATCTGGCGATGCATTACGGACTCTGCGCGGCGAATTATCCGCTGACCGAGGAGGACTTCGAGAATGGCGACGTACCGCAAGCGGTCTGGGATCATCGTGACAAGCTTTTTGCCCTTACCATCGATCAGCAGCGGCTGCACTTGATCCGCGAGGAGCGCCGACCCGGCAGCGACTATGCCTCGATGGCCCGCTGCAACGCCGATATCCGACAGGCCACGGCGATCTACAAGCGTCTGCAGATTCCCGTGCTCAATACCACCGCGCAGTCGATCGAGGAGATCTCTTCTCATATCATCAAAGGGTTGCGCGGAAAGATCGGGGTACACGCGCACTCCTGAGCAGTCCTTCGGGTGTGCGCGGGCGCGCCTCGTGGGATCACACGGTGTTGCGATGGCCCGACCACCTCAAGATAATGCACGGGTTTTGCCGCTTTCGGGCGGCGTCCATGCCATAGGACGAACGAGACGATGAAGATCGGAATCCCAAAGGAGACCTATCCTGGCGAGACCCGCGTGGCCTCGATCCCGGAGGTCGTGAAGAAACTCGTCGGGAAGGGCTTCGAGGTCCTGGTCGAATCGGGCGCGGGCACGTTGGCCGGTTATCCTGATGCCGACTATGAGGCCGCCGGTGCGCGTCTGACCGACCGCGCTGGCGCCTTCGACGTGGATCTGCTGCTGAAGGTTCGCCGGCCCGATGCCGCCGACGTCGATGCACTGCGCCCTGGTGGACTCTATATCGGTTTGCTGGAGAGCTGCGGCGAGGACGAAATCCTCGAGGCCATGCTCGCCAAGGGGGTGCGGGTGCTCGGCATGGAGCGGATGCCGCGGACCTCGCGCGCCCAATCGATGGATGCGCTCTCCTCGCAGGCGAATATCGCCGGCTATCGCGCGGTCATCGAGGCGGCGGCCCGCTACGGCCGCTTCCTGCCCATGATGATGACTTCGGCGGGCTCGGCGAAGCCGGCGCGCGTCGTCGTACTGGGCGTGGGCGTCGCCGGCTTGCAGGCGATCGCCACCGCGCGGCGTCTCGGCGCCGAGGTCTATGCCTACGACGTCCGACCCGAGACCCAGGAGCAGATCCGCTCGCTGGGGGCCAAGCCGATCGAGCTCGATCTCGGTGAGAGTGGTGCGGGCGAGGGCGGCTATGCCAAGGAGCTCTCCGATGAGGCCAAGGCACGTCAACAGGCGGCACTGGCCGATCAGTTGGCCAAGGCCCATGTCATCATCACCACCGCCCTGATCCCCTGTCGCCCGGCGCCCGTGCTGGTCACCGAGGAGGTGGTCAAGCGCATGCGCCCGGGCTCGGTCATCGTGGACCTGGCGGCGGCCAATGGCGGCAACTGTCCGCTGACGGTCGCGGGCGAGATCGTCGAGCGTCACGGGGTGAGCATCGTCGGGCTGACCAACTTCCCCGGTCTGGTCCCGGCCGACGCGAGTGCCTTCTATGCGCGCAACCTGGCCAACCTGATCGACATCATGTTCCAGCCGAGCGAATCCGGTCCCGTGCTCAAGGATCTGGCCGAGGACGATATCACGGCGGCCATGTTGGTGGCCGGCGGCTAAATCCAGTGGGTGCGGCGCGGGATGCCGGGCGCGGTCGATTCACCGCTCCCACCCCGAGCCTGTCACCTGGAACCCAGACAACCCAAGGAGTCTTCACCATGCCCGAGGTCCTCGACCCGTCGTTGGTTGCCCTCTATGTCTTCGTGCTCGCCTGCTTCATCGGTTATTGGGTGGTGTGGGGCGTCACACCCTCGCTGCACACCCCGCTGGTGGCGCTGACCAATGCGATCTCCGGGATCGTGTTGGTGGGTGCTCTACTGGTCGCCGGTGACCCGGACGCTGGGCTCTTCACCCGCATCATCGGCTTCATCGCGGTCTTCCTCGCATCGATCAATGTCTTCGGTGGCTTCCTGGTGACCCATCGGATGCTGTCGATGTTCAAGAAGAAGAAATAAGGACAGCCATCCATGACGCTCTCAGTGAACCTTCAGGCGGTCGCCTATCTGGTCTCGGCCGTGCTCTTCATCCTGGCGCTCAAGGGGCTGACCCACCCCTCGACGGCGCGCCGGGGCAATCTCTACGGCATGCTCGGCATGCTGATCGCGATCGTCGCGACCCTGCTGGGCA
>RZZN01000096.1 GCA_009929855.1 Gammaproteobacteria bacterium | reverse complement strand
CCCCCCAGGGGAGTCGGGGCGTCCTCGCCCCGAGGAAGGACAGGCGCGACGCGGATCCTGGGACCGGGCGTTCATGGGGACATCGGATCGGTCTGGTTCGCGGGCGTGGGAGGATCCTCACTCGGGGCCTGGAGGCCCCGACTCCTCTGGGCCGGAGGCCCTGACACCTCTGGGGCCCCGACTCTTCTGGGGCTCCGACTCCCCTGGGCCGGAGGCCCCCAGGGGAGTCGGGGCGTCCTCGCCCCGAGGTTAGTCGTCGGTGAGCGGTTGGCCGAAGCGTCGTGCGGTGAGCTCGTCGCTGCTCTTCTGCGCTTGTCTCTCTGACTCCCTGGCCTCGCGCTCGCGCTGGCGTTGGGACAAGGTCTCGAAGGCCTTGAGACGGTTGCGTTGCTCGATCCAGTGGCGCTGGCCTTGGGCGCTGCGCTGCTTGGATTGGTCGACGATCCCGCGCTGTGCCGTGATCGCCTCCTCGATGCGCTGGATGAAGGTGGCGTAGTTGCGCCAAGCGCTTGGGTCCAGACCCTTGCTCGCGGCCTGCTCGAAGCGCTCACGATATTCAGCGAGATAACCCTCGAGCAGGGCGAGCTTTTGGACGCAGTCGCGCTCGCTGGAGATGAGCTGACCAAGCCTTCGCGCGGCCTCGTCGGTGCTTGTCTGCGCCATCTCACGAAGCGCTGGGGGTAAGGCGTTCTTGGACATCACAAACCTTGGATTGGGATCGATGCGGTTCGATGCGGATCGATACGGCTCGCTGAGGCTCAGCGCGGCTCAGCGCGGGCCAGCCCGGCTCGATGCGGCAACCGGGACTGAGCCAGACCGCGAAGGGCTCGGTCAGACCTGACGCGGATGGGTGCGCCTGACGCAGCGCGGATGGGTAGGCCAGACACAACGCGAATGGGCGGGCCTGACACAGCGCGAATGATTCGGTCAGAACGGGCTCGGACGGATGGTTCAGACAGCGCGTGAGTGGGCGCCTAGGTCTCGCGGGACGATGACAGAGTGGCGTGGTGCTCATGAGCGTGAAAAGACCTCGGCCAATTTCTCACGCGCCCCGGCGACGCTTTCGAATTCATCGATCCCTTGCTGGAGAAAGGCCTCCATGCGTGGGTACAAGTTCACCGCCGCGTCGAGCACTGGATCATTGCCTGGCTGATAGGCGCCGACGGCGATCAGGTCACGCGAGCGCTCGTAGCGTGAAAAGAGTTGTTTGAATTGGCGGATCCTGGCCTGCTGGGCGTTGTCGACGAGCGTGTGCATGGCGCGCGAGATCGACTGCTCGATATCGATCGCCGGATAATGACCCTGGTCGGCGAGTGTGCGCGAGAGCACGATATGCCCATCGAGGATCGCGCGCGCGGCATCGGCGATCGGCTCCTGTTGGTCATCGCCCTCCACCAGCACCGTATAGAAGGCGGTGATCGAGCCGCCGCCGGCCAGACCGTTGCCGGCGCGCTCCACCAGCTCGGGCAAGCGCGCGAAGGCGCTGGGCGGATAGCCGCGCGTCACCGGCGGCTCGCCGATCGCCAGGGCGATCTCGCGCTGCGCCATGGCGTAGCGTGTCAGCGAATCCATGATCAAGAGCACGTGTCGGCCCTGATCGCGGAAGTGCTCGGCGACCGTCGCGGCATAGGCCGCCCCTTGTAGACGCATCAGCGGACTGGTATCGGCCGGGGCGGCGATCACCACCGCGCGCTGCAATCCGTCCTGTCCCAGGTTCAGCTGGATGAACTCTTTCACCTCGCGTCCGCGCTCGCCGATCAGACCAACCACGATCACGTCGGCGCTGGTATAGCGCGCCATCATGCCGATCAAGACCGACTTGCCGACACCCGAGCCGGCGAAGAGTCCGAGACGTTGCCCGCGTCCGACGGTGAGGAGCGCATCGATGGCGCGAATGCCCACGCCGAGCGGCTCGCTGATGGGGGTGCGCGCCAGCGGATTGAGCGGCCGACTCTGCAGCGAGCGTGTCGGCGTCTGCTCCAGTGGGCCGAGACCGTCGAGCGGACGGCCATTGCCATCCAGCACACGTCCCAGGAGTGCGTCCCCGACCGGCAGATGCTTGGCGTGATCGCTGGCGCGCCGATGCGGGGCGAGGGGCTGGCCGAGCACCGGCCGGGGCGGTGGCGTGTCGGCCGCCAGGACGCGCGCACCCGGCGTGAGTCCCACCATGTTGTTGGTCGGCATCATGAAGATGCGATCACCGTTGAAGCCGACGACCTCGGCCTCGACCTCGCCACCCTGATTGAGCAGGATGCGACAGGCCGAGCCGAGCGCCAGGCGCAGCCCGGACGCCTCGAGGACCAGTCCGTTGACGCGCACCAAGCGGCCGGCAACCTCGATGGGATTGGTCGCGCCGACGCGCTCGCGATGGTCGCTCAGATAGCGACACCAGTTCTGGGTCAGCTCATTCATGCGTCACAGGGCCCTGACTGGACTTGGGCCGGCGCGGCAGGACGCTTTCGAGCACGCGCTCCCAGCGCTTTTCCAACGTGGCATCGGCCAGCACCGTGTTGGTGGCGATCTTGCAGCCGCCCCGGCTGATGTCCGGATCCTCGATCAGTCGATGACCGGCCAGCGCGGGATGATCCCCGAGACGCTGGCGCACGAGCGTCAGGTCATCCGGATGCAGATGGATCTGCGCATGGGTCTGGGGCAGATGCGCCAAGGCGGCATGGATGGTCTCGAGGATCGTCTCGGGCATCTGTGCCAGGGTCTGACCGGTCACCTTGTGCGCGATGGCCAGACTCAATGCCAACAACTCGTCGGCGACCTCCTGCTGAAGCCCGCGGGTCGCCGCGCCGACTGATTCGATGAGCTGGCGCAGCCGCTCGATGAGCGCGCCGGCCTCTTGCGCGCCCGTGTCATGGCCCGCTTGACGGCCCGCCTCGTAGCCGCTGGCGCGCCCGGCCGCATAACCCTCCTGATGTGCAGCGGCATAGGCGCTTGCGTAGCCCTCCTGGTATCCAGCGGCATAGCCCTCGGCATGGCCGATCTTGTGTCCTGCGTCATCACCCTGTGAGTGGCCCTCCTGATGAGTCTCGGGTGCTGGCGCGGTGTCGGTCTCCTGGGGCGTCTTCGCGGACGTCCCCGCGAGGGTCTCGACGGACACATCGCCAGCGACATCCGCCGCGGCATCCCCCACGACCTCCCGCGCGTCCTCCACTGGCGCCTCGACGGTGGGCGATGCATGGGCCAGCGCCGGGGTCGGGGCGCTCGCACTCGGCGGCGCACCGCCCGCCGGCTCATCGGCAGGCGCTGAGAGGATCGGCGCGGATGGCATGGGCGCTGTGGGCTCGGACTCGGATTCGGACTCGGACTCCGACTCGGCCAAGACCGCTGACGCCGGCGCGATCACGGACACGACAGACCCCATGCCCGGACCAGGCGCGGTGTCGGACAAGGCGTCGGGCACGCCGTCGCGCACGGTGTCCTGCACGCTCGGCGCCGTGACCGACCACCCGTCCAGTGCGTCCTCCAGCTCGCGTGGGTGCGCATGCTCGGCTGGCATCTCGCGCGGATGCGGGTGCTGGCGCGGATGAGGGTGCGTCTGGTCATGGACTGGCGCCATCACCGGCACGGGCGAGATCGCCTGATCCGGCGCGCCGAAGTCCTCAGGCTCCCAGGCCGAGATCATGCCGGGGGACTGATTGCGGATGATGATCATCCGTGCGCGAGTGCCGGCGCCATGCGCGGATCGGATAGGGCGCGCGACTGCGCGGTTGGCGCCGTGCGCTGATCAGACATACCCCTCGCCACTGGTGGAAGGCAGCAGGATGCGATTCTCATCGGCGAGACGACGCGCGATGCCGAGGATCTCGCGCTGCGCCGCTTCCACCTCCGATAGACGCACCGGACCGCGCAGATCGAGCTCCTCGCGCAAGATCTCCGCGGCATCGCTCGACATGTTCACGAAGAAGCGCTCGCGCAGCGGTGGGGCCGCCCCCTTCAGCGCGATGATCAGACGCTCCGAATCGATCGCACGCACCAGGATCTGCATGCCACGGTCATCGACCTCGGCGAGATGATCGAACAGCAGCACCAAGCGGTTGGCAAGCGCCGGGTCATATTCGCGCACCCGCGCCAGGATGTCCTCTTCCTCCTCGGCATCCACGTATTTGAGGATCTCGGCGGCGGTGGGGATGCCCCCCCTGCCGCTCGTCTTGGTGCTGGCCATGCTGCCCTCGAGGATGCGCGTGAGCGCCTCGTCGAGCTCTTTGAGCGCGGCCGGCCGGACCCCGTCGAGCGTGGCCACGCGCAGGATGACATCGCCGCGCAGTCGGGTCGGCAGATGATGGAGGATCTTGGCCGCGTGCTCGGGCTCAAGATGGGCGAGGATGGTGGCGATGATCTGCGGATGCTCGTTCTTGATCAGCTCGGTGGCGTCGAGCGCGTCGATCCATTTCAGGTTGCGGATGCTGGCCGCGCCCCCCGAGGGCATGAAGTGCTCGATCAGGTGCGAGGCGCGCTCCTTGCCGAGCGCCTTGGCGAACATCTCGCGGATCTGTGCCGCATCGGCATAGATGGATGGACCATGCTCCAGATGGGCATGCAGCTCGGCGAGCAGCTCGGCGGCGAGCGCGCGCGGACATGTCGGCATGCTCGCCATCGTCCGGCCGAGCCGGATCACGTCGGCCGTGTCGAGATGGCGCAGCACCCCGGCGGCATCGTCCGGTCCGATCGTCAAGAGCAGCAGGGCGGCCTTCTCGATCCCCGAGAGCGCGGGCGTCGCATCCGGCTCGCCGAGGGTGACGCGAGCGAGGTCGGATGCCGCCGGGTCCGAACCGTTCCAGTCGTCCAGGTCGCGTGCGCGTGTCATGTCGGCATCAGCGCGCTCCGCGATCGGTTCAAGAGGCACGTTGGGCATCGCTCGTCTTCATCCATTCACGGATGAGGTTGGCCACCAGGCGCGGGTCGCCGCGCGCGATCTCGCGCGCCCGCTCCAGGCTGGCGGCATACTCGTCGCGCGGGTCGCGCGCCCGGGTCTCAGCCGGGGTCTGCGCGGCGGGCTCCTCCGGGGGCGCCGCCTGGCTCAGCTCAGCGACCGCGGGCAGGGACTCGGCCACCACCGGGGGCTCAGGGATCTCGAGCTCGGGCGCGGGCTCCCGCGGGGCGAGTGGCGCGTCGTCGGCAGGCGCCGCGCCTGAGAGCGTGACCCGGACGTCGTCATCCGCCTCGTCCTCGTTCTCATCCGCGTTCTCCTTCGCATCCGGCGTGGGCACCTCCACCCGCTCTGGACCCTCGGGCAGCGCCTCATCGGTACGCGGCGTCTCGCGCTGCGGCAGCACGGCGTTCAGCACGGGGCGCAGCAGGATGAAATAGAGCACCAGCAGGGTGATCAGGACCATCACCCAGGTCAACAGGGTATCGAGTAGCTGCAACATCTCCGGATCCTTCCAAAATGGAATGGGCGCGACGACCTCTTCCTGGAAGCTCGATTGCGAGACGGCGATGGTATCCCCACGCTCGTCCTGGATACCGACCGCCTCGCGCACCAGATTCTCGACGGTGGTCAACTGAAAGGCATTGCCGATGAACCCTTCGGGATCCTGCGCCAAGGCCCGCTCATTGATGACCACCGCGACCGACAGCCGGCGGATCTGTCCCACCGAGCGCTTGATGTGCGCGACGGTGCGGTCGAGCTCGTAGTTGGTCAAGGCGCTGCGACTGCTCGTCAGCGGACGCTGTGCCGTGGCCTCCTCGACCGGTGGGTCGGTGATCGGGGCGGTCGCGGGGACCGGCGGCTGGTTGCTCAGCGCCCCTGGCACGCCGATCGGCGTCGGATCCGTGCTGGTCTCCTCGCTGATCTGCTGACTGCGGATCGATTGCTCGGAAACCGGGTTGGGCCGGAAGGTCTCGGCGGTCTGCTCGACCTCGTTGAAATCGATGTCGGCGTTGACCTGGGCGCGATAATTGCCCTCGCCGAACATGGGCTCGAGGATATGCTTGATTCGATCGACATAGTCGGCCTCGATCTGGCGCACATAGGCCAGCTCGGACGCGTCCATGCCGATGCGCGCCTTGGCCCTGGCCGAACCGGTGAGCAGCTCGCCCTCCTGGTTGATCACGTTGACCTTGGCCGGATCCATGCGGGGAACGCTGGACGAGACCAGATTCACGATCCCGGCGAGCTGATCGGCATCCAGCAGATAGCCCGAGCGCAGATTGACGAACACCGAGGCGCTCGGCATCTGCTGATCGCGCAGAAAGGCGGTTTGCCGGGGGATGGCCAGATGCACACGCGCACTCTCGATGGCGGCGATCGAGCGGATCGTGCGCGCGAGCTCACCCTCGAGCCCACGCTGATAGTTGACCTGCTCGCCGAACTGCGAGATCCCGAGCTTTTGCTCGTCGAGCAGCTCGAAACCGATCGTGCCACCGGCTGGCAAACCGCTGGAGGCGAGCAGCATGCGCGTCTCATGGACACGGTCCGCTGGAACCAGGATGGCATCCCCACCGGGGGAGATGCGATAGGGCACGTTCTGCTGTTGCAGCGTGCTGATGATCTGACCGCCATCGCGCTGATCCAGATTGGAGAAGAGGACCGCGTCCTCAGGCGCGCGCTCCCACATGAGCGCACCCACGAGCAACGCGCCCAGGAACAAGACCCCTCCCACCGCGGCGATCAACTGAATCTGCGAGAGACTCGCCACGCGCGCTCGCAGCCGCTCGGTCCAAGCGGTGCCGGCGGCGTCGGTCACGCCTGGGGTCGGTGCATTCTCCGATGGATCTGAGCTCGCCATCACGTGGACAATGTGATCTTTCGCTCGAGGCTGAACCGCTCAATGACCGGCGGCCCGGATAAAACCATTCGTGCTCGGATTGATTTCATCCGCACCATTCTTGCATAGTGGCAATGCATTTTCATCCGACCAAAAGGTGCCGCGAACAATCGCCCAACATGAACGGCGCGGGATCCAGGGAAGTCGTGGCCTCCAAGTCAGGGGAGTCGGGGCCTCCAGGTTAGGGGAGTCGGGGCCTCCAGGCCCCGAGTGAGGATCCTCCCACGCCGGCAGACCAGATCGCGGTGGCCATGAGCGCCCTGCCTCGAGATCGGCGTCGTGACTGCCCTGCCTCGGGGCCTGGAGGCCCCGACTCCTTTGGGGCGAGGACGCCCCGACTCCCTTGGGGGCCGGGGCCAGGGGAGTCGGGGCCTCCAGGTTAGGGGAGTCGGGGCCTCCAGGCCCCGAGTGAGGATCCTCCCACGCCGGCAGACCAGATCACGGTGGCCATGAGCGCCCTGCTTCGAGATCGGCGTCGTGACGGCCCTGCCTCGGGGCCTGGAGGCCCCGACTCCTTGGGGGCGAGGACGCCCCGACTCCCTTGGTGGCGAGGACGCCCCGGTTCCTTTGGGGCGAGGAGGCCCCGATTCATTTGACGAAACCACCGGCTCCTTTTCAGGTCGACTCATGAGCAACAGCCATGACACCCCGCCGCTCAACGCCGCTCAGCTGTTCGAGGCGTTCGCACTCTTCAACCTTGCCTCCGAGAACCTGTCCTCGGCCTACGATGCCTTGCAGGTGCAGGTCGCTCGACTCACCGAGCGACTCGCGGTGCTGATGCGCGCGCTGCCGGCCGGGGTCGTGGTGGTCGATCGCGCCGGCCGGGTGGAGCAGGTCAATCGCGCGGCCGAGGCACTCTTGGGCAACGGGCTGGAGGGCCAGCCTTGGGACAAGATCGCCAGCCGACTGCGCATGGATGCGACACCGGGAGAGGCCAGCCTGGTGGTCGCGGGCACGACCCGTCGCCTGGCGGTCTCCCAGACACTGTTCGGCGATGGTGGCGAGCAGATCGTGCTGCTTCACGACATCACCGAGACCGATCGCATGCGCCGGATCGCGGAACGCAGCGGTCGCCTGGCCGCGATGGGCGAGATGGTCGCCGGTCTGGCACACCAGCTGCGCACTCCGCTCGCGGCGGCGCTCCTCTATGTCGGGAGTCTGCGTCAGGCCGAACTTGGCGCGCAGGAGCGCGCCGTGGTGGCCGAGCGTGCCATCGAGCGACTGCGTCATCTGGAGCGACTGATCGGCGATATGCTCCAATTCGCGCGCGGCGAGGACGACAACCGTCAACCCTTCCCGGTCGCTGACTTGATCGATGAGTTGGTCTGCACGCTCGAGCCGCTGGCGCGCGCCCGCCAGGTCGACTTCAAGGGTGCGTGCCAATGCAGCCCCTTGATCCTGAACGGCGCGCGCAAGGCGCTCGCCGGCGCCTTGACCAACCTGCTGGAAAACGCGTTGGAGGCCACCCCGGCGCATGGCTGCGTCACGCTGATCGCCCGGCAAGCCGACGGTGAGTTGCAATTCATCGTCACTGACACGGGTCGCGGCATCCCGGTCGAGCAACAAGCACGTCTGTTCGAGCCGTTCTTCACCACGCGCGCCGACGGCACCGGACTCGGACTCGCGATCGCACGCAGCGTCGCGCAAGCACACGGCGGCGATCTGCGGGTCGACTCCACCCCCGGCGCGGGCGCCACCTTCACACTCGGTCTCCCGCTGCTCGCCGATGCGCAAAGCACTGAGCTCACGAGTGCACGGCCGGGCGAGCCGCGGGACACACGAGATCAGTGAGCACCGGCGCCACAGTGCTCCCATGCATTCGAGCGCGACTCTCGATGTGGTTGTCGGCGAACTGAGCGGGCAAGGGGGCCACTCTGGTCTTCACGCATCCGATTATCCGAGCATCCGCGCTCCGAAGCATCGGGGCGCGCCGCCCTCCATCGCATCGGAACGTGTCGGCTCCAATCGAAAATGTCGATTGGTCAATGACATGAGACCGATTCACCCCTGCCAATCGACAGCGGATCAGGATAGAATGGTCGGCTCGCGGGGACCGAGGCCCCAGCGACTCGAGCCAGCGATCAAGAGGGGATGAGCCCAGTCACCATGAGTGAGCCACTGAATGTGCTCGTCGTCGAGGACGATCCCGCCCTGCGCGAGGCCGTCTGCTTCACCCTGGACATGGCGCGGATCCAAGCCAGCGGGGTGGATGGGGCTGAAGCGGCCTTGGCCGCGCTCGCGAGCCATGCGTTCAACCTGGTCGTCAGCGATCTGCGCATGCTGCCGATGGACGGTCTCCAGCTCTTGCGCGAGATTCGCGCCCGTCATCCAGGTCTGCCAGTGCTGCTGATGACCGCCTATGGCGACGTCGACAAGGCCGTCGCGGCGATGCGTGCCGGGGCCACCGACTTTCTCATGAAACCATTCGAGCCGGAGGTCCTGATCGAGCGCGTGCGCCGCTATGCCCTGGTGCTCACGGCGGGCGATCAGACGATCGCCGAAGACCCGCTGACCCGCAATCTGCTGGCGCTCGCCGCGCGGGTGGCCGAAACTGACGCCACCGTGCTGCTCTCGGGCGAGTCCGGTACGGGCAAGGAGATCTTCGCGCGCTACATCCATGCACACTCGGCGCGTGCCACCGGACCATTCGTCGCCATCAACTGTGCGGCGATCCCGGAGAACCTGCTCGAGGCCACACTCTTCGGCTACGAGAAGGGCGCCTTCACCGGCGCCCAGTCAGGGCAACCTGGCAAGTTCGAGCAGGCGCAGGGCGGTACGCTGCTGCTCGACGAGATCTCGGAGATGCCGCTCGACCTGCAGGCCAAGCTGCTGCGCGTGCTGCAAGAACGCGAGGTCGAACGTGTCGGCGGCAGACGGCCGATCGCGCTCGACATCCGCATCCTGGCCACCAGCAACCGCGACATGCAGCGCGAAGTAGCGGTCGGACGCTTTCGCGAAGACCTTTACTATCGACTCAACGTCTTTCCGCTCGCCATCCCGGCACTGCGCGAGCGTCGCGCCGACATCCTCCCGCTGGCACGCCGCATCCTCGGTCGCCGTGCCGCCGAGCTTGGCAGACCCATGCACTGCACGCCCGCCGCCGAGTCCATGCTGCTCGACTATCCCTGGCCCGGCAACGTCCGCGAGCTTGAAAACATCCTCCACCGCGCCATGATCCTGGCCAGCGGCCAGACACTGGGCAGTGATATCCTCGGGCTCTGTCTACCCACCAGCGCATCACCCATCCAAGGCGCCAGCGCGCGTTCTGGCCTGTCCAGCGTACCCGAGCCGGCGGCAGTTTCCGCCCAAGCGGCAAATTCTGCCGCCTTGGCCGATGAGCGAACGGCCAGCGTCCGGGACATGGAGCGCGAGCACATCCTCGCCACCCTGCGCGAATTGGGCGGCTCGCGCAAGAAGGCCATCGAGCGTCTGGGTATCTCGGAGCGCACCTTGCGCTATAAATTGCGGCAATATCGTCAGGAAGGATACGATGTGTGAGCATCACAGCCGAAGGCATCCTTTTTGCCCGATGTCATTCATCAAGAGTCGGATTCACGGCGCGGCAAGCAGGTAGAGAACAATGGACACGCTAGGCATTGATCAAATGCTCAACGAGCTCAGCGAGCTGCGTGCACTCGCCCAATCAGTGCGAGCCAAGCCAGCTCAAGCCGACGACCCAGCCAGTCGTCTCGATTTTGCCGAGGTTCTCAAGGACGCGCTCAAGGACGTGAGCGCGGCCCAAACTCACGCCAAGGAGATGGCCGAAAACTTCACCGCCGGCGACTCGGCCACCAATCTGCAAGACGTCATGATCAACCTACAGAAGGCCAGCCTCTCCTTCCAGCAGATGGTCCAAGTCCGCAACCGCCTCGTGACTGCCTACCAAGACATCATGAACATGCCGGTCTAAAGCGACCGATGCCCGCGGCTCAAAGGAGTCCGGGCCTGCGGGCCACAAAAGTCGGGGCCTCCAGGCCCCGAGTGAGGATCCTTCCATGCCGGCAAGCGAGATCGCGATCGCTATGAGCGCACTACCTCGGGATTGCCGTGGTCATTGT
>RZZN01000233.1 GCA_009929855.1 Gammaproteobacteria bacterium | reverse complement strand
CTCGCCGATGGCGTACAGGCTGGACGCGAAACGCCGTTGCAGGAAGCTCAGGTAAAAGCCGGTGGAGACGCGCGCCTGTTGGTCGTTGGCCGCGGTGATGTGTTTGGCCAGCTCACGCGAATAGACATCCAGGGCCGCGTATGCGGCCTGCTCTTGAGACGTGTACTGGATCTTGCGCATCGGCAGGATGTGCCGTCGCGCCAGGTTGGCGGTCAGCTCGCCCTGTTCCTGATAGACGCGCAGCAGGGCGCGGTTGTGGCGCATCATGACCCGCGAGAGCGGCGCGGATGAGAAGATGGCGCGCAAGAGTTTCTTCAGACTCGCCGCGGTCGGCGTGATGCCCTGCTCGAGCCAGAGCTCGTACTGGGTCCGATTCGCCGCGCTCAAGACGGTTTGGCGGATGAAGACCGCAAGCTCCGGATCATGCCGCTGGATCGAGCCGAGCACCCGGCGCAGGAACGTCAGCTCCTCCTCGGAAACCGTTTCACCGCGCTGGATGCCGCCCTGGATCGCGTAATACGCCTGGGTCAGGGACGGATCGTCCTGAAAGGGACCGACGCGCCGGGTGAGTCGGAACAGGTCGTAGACCTCGATCGGGTCAAGCTGCATGGGCGTGGCGGTGGCGAGCCAGAGTGCGCGGGTGCGTGGTCGCAGGGTCTGTGCGAGCGCCCGGTAGAGGTCCCCGTATCTCGGCTGCACCACCAGTCCGGCCGTCGCGTTGCTGCGGCGGGCATAGTGCGCCTCGTCCACCAGCGCGATATCCCAGGTCTGCCCGGTCAGCTCCTGTTGTCGCTCTTTGCGCCGAACCAAGCCGGTCGAAACGATCACGTACGCCGGGCTGAACACCGATTTGGCGGGAAGCTGCTCCTCCAGGGGATGTTGATAGAGGTGTCGGACCTGAGGACCGGAGAGCGCTCGCCCGAAGCGCAGGAAGAACTTCTTCGCCAGCTCGCTTTGCCACTGTCGAGCGAGACTCGCGGGCGGCGCAATCAAGACCCGACGCGCCAATCCTGACAGGATCAGCGAGCGCAAGGCCAAGCCCGCCTCGATGGTCTTGCCCAAACCGACCTCATCGCACAACAGAAAGCTGTAGGGATAGGCGGTAATCAGCCGCCGTGCGACGATCGCCTGGTGCGGCCAGGGCGCGACCGGGGCTGTCGCCATCCCGACCAAGCGACCGTTCGGCATCCGCGGCGCCTCGCGCAGGATGGCGAATTGCAGCCACTCGCGCGCCGTCGGTCCAGCAACGTCCGGCGGCAGCTCACTGGAGCCGTCGATCTCCTTCGGTCGGGTCACGATGCCGGCGATCTCGATCAGGCGTTCGCGCACCGCCAGGGGCAAGTCCAACACGTACAGCCCGGGGTCTCGGTTCTCCCAAATCGTCTCGAAGTCCCCGACATACAGATCCGCTCGTGCCGCTTCCTGGGGACCCCACCAGTCAGCGTGCACGCCGATGTTTTCGGCATTGATCTCAAGCGCCGTGCGCGACTCGTTCAGGGAACCCTCGGCAATCAGCCGATGGCCCTCGGCATCGGTGAAGACGGCCCATTTCTCGTGGACATAACCATCGACGCGCGAACCGTAAGGAAGGGCGGCGCCGGTCTTGCGATGGCGGCGCAGGGCCACGCGGATCTCCAGACAACCCGCCTTGAGCATCCACGCCAACAGCACGAGGCCGTTCTCGACGGACTCGGGCCAGCCTTGCCGGTCGGCCAGGCTCTCCAGCAAGGTCTCGGCGAGACGCCCGCCGTCCTGATGATCGAGGATGACCTGGGCATCCTTGGGATCCAGATCGGCCCCCACCACAAGACGCACATGACCCTTGTTCTTGACGAGGACCGAGAAGCCTTGAGAGGCCGCGGCCAGCGAGGTCGAGCGGAAATACCCCGCCACCCGATCGTAGCGCACGCTCGCGCGCAGGGCCGGGATGTAGAAGTCGTGCAGGACGTCGCTGGTGGTGCTGCGGTAGCGCGGCTGCCAGTCGCGCTCCTGGAACGATACGGGCCTTCTGGTGTGCTCCATGCCTCGGACCTCCGGATTGGCATTCGCCGTCATGCGCTCTCGTGTTGCACGGCAACCGATGGCAGGTCATGCGGGCCTCTATCGGACTGTCCGCAGCCCTGCTGCACGCCATCAACTCCAAGGATTGAGCAGCTTGACGCCCGTTCGCATCTCGATTTCACCGATCGTCACGACGCTGATCACCATCGCCTGCTCGTCGCCATGCGACAGCCAACGCAGGATACCGGGGTTCACCTCGTCCTTGGCAA
>RZZN01000232.1 GCA_009929855.1 Gammaproteobacteria bacterium | reverse complement strand
CCCGACGCTGGAGCGTGACGTAGGCGAGATCCTGGACAATGTCGGCACGCGGTACCACATGGCTTTTTAGTGATAAAGATTTTATGTGGAGAACTTAGCCAGGTCGACCGCATCCGGATAGGTCGCAGCGATGGCCTCGGCCAGTATGGATTTCAACCCAGGCGATTGACGCAGCAGCACGACAAGCTGTTTACGTTGTTCGACGATGGTCGAGCGCCAACTCTCACCTTTGAGCTCCCGCCAACGCTCGGAGAGGGTTTGGTACTGGAACTCCCATTTCAATAAGTGAGCGATCAGAATCAATAACCGGCTTTCCAGTTCGCGTCGCTCACTCTTGCTCATGTCGCTGAGCTCTTCCAATAAATGCTCGATATCCAGTTCAGCAAAGCGACCGGTGCGCAGAAGTTCGACATGGCGAGCCGCCCAGGCGGCATAGTCGGTCTCATAGAGTGTGCTGAGTTCAGTCATGTCGTTGTCTTCGTCTGATTGAACAATCGGATCCAACACTGGTTGAGCCGGTGTCGGCTGGAATGTCGACGGAGCCGCTACATCTCAGGCACCAAACACCGTCTCCAGGTTTGGTACAGGTCTCATCACATCACGGCCAAAGCGCTGGCGCAAGGGTCAGGGTCAGGGCAAGGGTCTAAGTCTCACATGCCGCATCATGCACCGCATGTCACATCATGCAACGCGGCAGCGGCAGTGCTCAGCCAGCACCTCGGTATCGTGCGCGTGCTAGACTCTGGGCATGCGTCACCCCATCGACCGTCACGAGCGCGAACGGATGCTGCTCGCGCATGGCGGGATCAATCTGTTCGAGCTGAGCAAGTTCGCCACCCGTGAGGTCGAAACCGAGGAGCAGCGGTGGTTGAGATCCATCAAAGAGGGCGAGCGGTTGGACGCCGACCGCTTGCCCGCGTGGATGCGGACGACTGAGATGAGGCTTGATTCATGACCGAACTGGCCCGGCAGTTTCATCTAAGCGTCGATGATTACCTCGCCGCCGAGGATGGCGCCGATCTCCGCCACGAGTACATCGATGGTGAGCGCTATGCCATGACCGGCGCGAGTGACCGGCATGGCCTCATCACGCTGAATCTTGCCGCCTTTCTGCGTCCACGGCTGCGCGGCACAGCCTGCCAGCTCTTCGCCAACGATATGAAGGTGCGGCTTCGGATTGCCGATCAGGAGATCTTCTACTATCCCGATCTGTTGTTGAGCTGCGATCCCGACGACCGCGAGACCTATTACCGCCGCAACCCCTGTCTGCTGGTCGAGGTGCTCTCGGATACGACCGCGCGGATCGATCGGCGCGAAAAATTCTTTGCCTACCAGACCATCCGAGCCTACAGGAATATCTGCTGATCGAGCAGAACAGTCGAGCCATCGAAATCCAACGTCGTGCCCGTGGCTGGGCCTTGGAGCGCATCACTGAGGGTGGCGTGCGGCTTGAGTGTCTGGATGTCGAGGTGAGTCTGGAGACGCTGTATGAAGATGTCGCGCTGCCGGTCTGAGCGCAGGCAAAGCACGCAGGTCAAGGAAAGGCGATCAAGAGCCCGCCGGAGGTCTGGGGATCGCACAACAGCAGCCGTTGCCATTCCTCCAGCTCGGGGGCGAAATCCAGTCGCTCGGCATAGGCGTGCAGATTGCGGCCACGGAAGACACTGATGGGGCGGAAGGTGCCAAGCACGGCGTTGAGCACTGCCTCGGTGGTATCGCCGCATAGATATTGATGACCCCTTGTTGATCGGCCAGCAAGGCAGCGAAGGGCCCGGCGAGCGGATTGTTGATCGTGCCGAAGTACAGATAGCCGCCATAGGAGGCCATGGCGCCCCCGAAATAGGTCAGGCCCACCAGGGGGTCGGTTTCATAATCGCGCTTGAAGTCGAAGATCCGGGTCCAGGCGGACATAGGATTCGTTGACCTTGGGTTGTCCATCATAGAGCTCATCCGGCTCGGCCTTGGCCAGACGTTCCCAGAGCAGGCTGGGGCGATCCAGCGGTCCTGGCTGAACGAGGGATTGCGTGAGGTTTTCGGCTGGTGACACGCCATAGGCATCGAGCCAGTACTGGTTCAAGCGGCTGGAATCATTGGCCTGCGGCGAGGCAGGGAGCGTGACCGCGAGCAGGAATGCCAGCACGGGGGTCAGACGTTGCACTGCAACCCGAACCGTGGAACCTCTTGTTTGCCTTGGAGTCCGCCCCTAATGCTGAGTCGCGTGTCATCCATGCCCCGCTCCTGCGCATTCCGGATTGGTTCGCGCTTCATTGGATGCCAGCATTCCGGGAT
>RZZN01000231.1 GCA_009929855.1 Gammaproteobacteria bacterium | reverse complement strand
TTACGTCCAGTGCAGCGCGGGTGTCGCTAGACTGCGCTTCGCTGGTCTACTCCGCGAGTGTCACGCAAAGGCGCAAAGGCACAAAGAACACCCCCTTCGCGAGCTTCGCGCCTTCGCGTGAGTCCCATCTTCAGATCCCTCGGCCCCTAGCCGTCAACCGATAGCGTTGGCTCGGACTGCTCGGGGCGCTCGGCTGGGTCATCTCGACCCGGCCGGCGTCGAGCGCCGGACGCAGGTAGTGCTTGCGGAAGCTGGGGCGATGGTGAACGGCGGCTGGTAGCGGCTCATCGAAGCAGGGCTTCGGCCAGGATGCCTTTGAGTTGCTCGCGCAGCGCCGCGGCCTGTTGCTCGTCCGCATCCAGCTTGGCCAGCAGCTCCTCGGGGTCGCCATGATCGTCGGCGACGGTGTGAGGGTTCTTGAAGTCGAGGTTGTAGTTGCGGGCCTTGATCTCATCGATGTTCACCCGCCAGGCCTGCTCGGTCTGCTCCCGGCCCTGCCGCTCGGGGCCGCCCCACCAGTCCACGCAGTCTTGCAGATGCTCGACCCGGATGGGCTTGGTCATGGAATACGCCTTCTGGCCCTCGGGCACCCGGTGCTCGTAGAACCAGACGGCCTGGGTCGGCTCGCCCTTCTCGAAGAAGAGCAGGTTGGTGCCGATGCTGGCGTAGGGTTTGAAGACGCTGTTGGGGAGCCGAACGATGGTGTGCAGGTTGCACTCTTCGAGCAGGTGCTCCTTGAGCCGGGTCTTCACGCCCTCGCCGAAGAGGCTGCCGTCGGGAAGCACCACCGCGGCACGGCCGCCGGGCTTGAGCAGACGGATGAAGAGTGCGAGGAAGAGATCCGCGGTCTCCTTGGTGCGGAAGTGGGCGGGGAAGTTGGATTCGATCCCGTCCTCTTCTTTGCCGCCGAAGGGCGGGTTGGTGAGGATGATGTCCACCCGCTCCTGCTGGCCATAGCTGATGTAGGGCCGGGCCAGGGTGTTGTCGTGGCGCACGAAGCTCGGGTCCTCGATGCCGTGCAGCAGCAGGTTGGTGACGCAGAGCATATGCGGGAGCTGCTTCTTCTCCACGGCGCGCAGCCCCGCCTGGAGGGCCTGCTCGTCCTCCGGGCGCTTCACGTAGTGGCTGCGCATGTGGCGGATGGCGCAGGTGAGGAAGCCGCCGGTGCCACAGGCCGGGTCGAACAGGATCTCGCCGGGCTTGGGGTCGATGCGCTCGGCCATGAAGGCGGTGACGGCACGGGGGGTGTAGTACTCGCCCGCGTTGCCGGCCGATTGGAGATCGTTGAGCAGCTGCTCGTAGATATCGCCGAAGTGTTTGCGCTCGGCCAGGTCGTTGAAGTCGACGCCGCTGATCTTGTTGATGACCTGGCGCAGAAGCTGGCCGGACTTCATGTAGTTGTAGGCGTCCTCGAAGACACCGCGCACCACGCGGACGCGATTGGCGTTGGCGCCGAGGGCGGGCAGCTCCTTGAGCGCGGGAAAGAGGTCGCCGTTGATGAAGCCGAGCAGGTCCTCACCGGTCATGCCCTCCGGGTCGGCCGCCCAGTACCGCCATTGCAGACGCTCGGGAATGGGCGAGCGGTAGCCGTCGCGCATCACCTCCAGCTCTTGGTCCTGGTCGTCGATGATCTTGAGGAAGAACATCCAGCAGAGCTGGGAGAGACGCTGGGCGTCGCCGTCGACGCCGACGTCCTGGCGCATGATGTCTTGGATGGATTTGACGGTGGTTCTGACCGACATCGCTATGAATAACCAAGGTCGAGTTAGAAGAGACTCACGCTAAGGCGCAAAGGCGCTAAGAGGAATTTTTCCTTCGTGCCTTCGTGCCTTTGCGTGAGCCATATTTCGTTGAAGAAGAGACTCACGCTAAGGCGCAAAGGCGCTAAGAGGAATTTTTCCTTCGTGCCTTTGCGTGAGCCATATTCTGTTGAAGAAGAGACTCACGCTAAGGCGCAAAGGCGCTAAGCGGAATTTTTCCTTCGTGCCTTTGTGCCTTTGCGTGAGCCATATTCTGTTGAAGAAGAGACTCACGCTAAGGCGCAAAGGCGCTAAGCGGAATCTTTCCTTCGTGCCTTTGTGCCTTTGCGTGAGCCATATTCAATCGTCCCGGCGATTGTTGATGATGCGGTGAATGCCTGTTCTCATGAGCTCCTCGCCGAAGTTGACGAGAAAGCCTAGCGATAGACCCATGAGTCTAAGGTAGTGCCTGAACGGAAACCGCTTTATTCATGCAGAACAATGGGTTAAAATATTTCTCGACTCCGAAGATCGCGAGCCTGCTCGGCGTCCTGAGGCTTT
>RZZN01000230.1 GCA_009929855.1 Gammaproteobacteria bacterium | reverse complement strand
GTCCCCCGAAGCAGTCGCGGCGCTGCTGCCCCACAATCTGAAAATGGACGACCTGAAACGGGAAGGGGTAATCCGGTAGTTTGCCGGACGCTTACGCTGTTCCGGGAACGCCTCATCGCTGTCGGGCGCGCGCTGGCGGAAGACCTCGAGCGCCGGCGCATCCTCGAACAGCGCCGCCGGCAGCAGGTCTGCTTCCGGCGGTGCATCGTCCAGCACGGGCTCGGCCTGGCGTGTCGGCAACGCCGCCGCGCTGATCTGTTTGATGAGTATCTCAGTAATGGACATCGACCACGCCGCCTCCCCTGGAACGGATTGGCCTCGCAGGATACAGCAGCCCCTTTCCCGGCACATCAGACATCCTCCGTCGCATCGGTGTGGTCTCCTACGCCGGTCCACACTGCAACGGAGGCCACGCATGCCCAGACCACCCAACCCTTGGCGCCGGGATCTCGAGCGCATCCCGCCGCAACCGCGCCGCCTGGCGCGCTATGCGCTGCAACTGGAGCGCGCGCTGCGCGGGCGGCGCGGTCGCACCTTCAATCGCGCCCTGGTGGCGTTGCTGCTGCCGCTGCTCGATGAGCAGGTCGTCGCAGGCTGGCTGCCGCGGACCGACGCGCAGGACGATGACGACTGGGATGACTCCTCGTCACCCTTTGAACCGGATCTGGAGGAGGACGACACACGGGCGCTGCACAAGCGCCTCGCGTCCGCGCTCGAGCGTCTGCCGGCACGCTTCATGGCACGCCTGGCCGCAGCCGATGGCGACGCAGCGCTGAACCCGAGCGTCGCGCTGCTCTGCGACAGCCTGCACCTGGGACCCGTGGAACAGGCCGTGCTGGACTCCCTGGCCTGTTATGTCGACGCGGAGCCGCGGCGGCGATGAGCGCGCCATGGATGGCGATCGGCCACAGGGGTCCGGCCGAGGGCACGGACGCGAAGGCGCGCCGGAACCCCGAGCTGCGCCTGATCCCGGTGTTCGAGCGGTTGCCGCAGGCCCAGGCCGAGCCCAGTCCACCAGGACAGGGCGAGCCCCTTCCGCTGCTGATCGGCCTGGGTGAAGCGGCGCGGGGCCTCATCGATCGGTTGGGCCAGCACGCCGGGATTCCGCCGGCGGCGGGTCTCTACCGCTCGGGTCACCCGGCACAGACTGGCCAGCCGCCCTGGTTGCAACAACGGCTGGAGCTCTGTGACTGCGCCCTGCTGCTGATCGATACCGCCGACCCGCCAGCGCTGGCAATGGGGCAGGTGTGGGCGCGGCAGCTCCTCGATGTCATCTCGCAGTTGTCCACGGGCACCTGCGCACGGACCACGGCGGTGCAGTGGTGTCATGAGCCGATCATGCCGGTGTCATTCCGGGCGGCACAGTCTTGCCTGGACCTGCGGCGTCCCCGGACACTGATCGCCTGGGTCCATGCCAACGAGGACTTCACCATCGGTGAGTACGCCGACATCCAGGCGCACTGCGAAGGGTGCTTGCCGGATGACGACCGTGCGCTCATCGCGCTCAATCTGCACCCCGAATGGACCAGCAGGCGCCGGGTCTTGAGCTTGGCCTTGGTGGGGGAGCGCCCTCTGAATCGTGTTGTCCAGATTTTTTAACTAAGGGGGTATCCATCTTAGTGCGGCTGGGGCAAACTGAAGGTGGGCAAGCACGATGGGTTATGGATCCGCAGGTGTAAAACTAAAACTGTTAGATGCTACCGCACTCAGATGGATATCACCCTTTTCTAATTGGGTATCCGGATTTGAGTGTGTTTCTGCCCAATGACGAGCAAGTGACAGATGATCGCAAAACCGGATTCTGTTGTTGCTTTTTTTGGCGTCAGACTACAATGAAACTGGATTTTATTATTTTATTGTGGTGTTCGCATGAATCGCGTTGACCATGACACAGAAAAAGCAGTCCGCCGCTTTCTCGCCTTGATTGCCAGTCGCTACGACATGGCGGGAGCCATCGTCTATGGCAGCCGTGCGCGCGGCACGCACCGCCCGGACAGCGATGCGGACGTTGCTGTGCTCTTGCGCGGCGAGCATCAACGCTTCCTGACCGCCAAGCTGGACATGGCGGATGTCGCCTTCGATGTGCTGCTCGAAACCGGCATCCTGGTCTCGCCGCTCCCGATCTGGCTAGACGAGTGGGAGCACCCGGAGAACTACTCGAACCCCGCTTTGCTGCGCAACATCAACCGGGAGGGAGTTCGACTGTGAGCAATCGACAACTGACGCCGGACGCCTTGATGGCGAAGGCTGACACGGCTTGTTCGTCCGCCCGAGCCTTGCTCGATCTTGGCGACGTGGATGG